>CANQIW010000333.1 GCA_947624055.1 uncultured Lachnospiraceae bacterium | reverse complement strand
CCCATATTCGAAAACCTGCAGCCGGAGGACATTGAGGATGTGACAGAACGATATCGGGCTTTCCTCGGGATCCAGTTCGAAGCAGATACGGTCAAGAAGGTGAGGATCCGGACCAGGGAAGGCGAAAGGGAGGTCTTCGTGCTTCCCATTGTGGAACACAAGACGGACGTGGATTACGACGTTGCCATGCAGCTGCTCCGGTATATGGCGGTGATCTGGTATGATTACAAGAAACAGCAGGAAGGCCTGAAAGAGGGCGCCACCGGGCAGAAGGGCTTCCGTTATCCGCCCATTATCCCTATCGTATATTATGAAGGTCGGGAAAACTGGACAGCAGGCCTGCATTTGTCGGACAGGGTCGGTTTGCGGGATGGGCTGGAGGAATACATACCGGACTTCAGCTACAAGCTGGTGCGGGTGCATGGGTATGGAAACGATGACCTTAAGAAGAGGCAAAACGAGATGTCTCTCGTGATGATGATCAACCGGATTCAAAGCCCTGAGGATTTCACGGAGCTGATAAACACTTCAAGGGATTATGTGGACGAAATCTATAACGGGTCGACGGAGGACATCCGGTCAGTTTATCAGGATATCCTGTGGTCACTGTTTCAGAAGATGAATGTGCCGGCGGAGGAAGCCAGGGACAAGATGGCGAAATTGGAGGATGGCGGCATGGGAAATCTGTTTGCGAGCATGGAGAAGATGGATATACAGGCGGAGCGCCGGAATACACAGCTGGCCAGACAGGAAGCGAAGGCCGCGAAACAGCGGCTGGAAGAATCAGACAGAGAATTGAAGGAAACATTCACCAGGCTTTCCAAATTGTTTAGCCAGCTGGTTTCCGTCTGCCGGGACAGCGGGATGTCACGGGAGGAGATACTTGTGTGCCTGCAGGAACGGTATGGCCTGAGTGAGGCGGAGGCTGCTTCGGCTTTGGAACAATTTTGGCAGCAGAAATAATCATCGATGCATAATGGGGAAGACGGAGACTGACAATGTGGCATGCATACGCAGTAAGGCGGACAGGAAAGTCCTTTTGGGAGCGAACACCGATGTGCGCCCAGAATGATGATAGCTTACGCTTTACACGCGCCAATATCTAAAGTATAATATATTAAGAAGCACAGGCCAAACATCACACACAGCAGAGAGGTGATATTATGCCAGCAGAAGAGGAACTGATCAACAATCTGGTCGACAATTACACAAATCTCCAACGTATCAAGAAAGCATGATACGCAGAAAGAATTGGATTACCAAATCCGTGTATTGAAAGCAAAGCTGGAATCTTTCGGTATCATTACAAGTGAATTAGACATAAATTAAACGCTCCCGCAGGACTCTTCCTGCGGGAGTATTTTTGCTCAGCTGTTCTTCAGTTGTTCTGGTTTGTCTCAGATGTTTCCTGCCCGGATACATCTGATCCCTGCGCATCCTCTCCGATCTGTTCCGGCTGGACGGTCGCTCTGATGCCACTCGTAGACGACTCCACGGCTGTCGGCTCGACAGCCTTTTCCGAACTCCCTTCTCCAGTCCACGCCAGGGTCTCCTCAGCCGCCTTCTCGCTGATGCGGGATACCGGCTCCTTCTTCTCCTCCTCGGAAATCCCCTCCACCTCGTGGAAGATCTGCATAAACTCCTTGCCGGTGATCGTCTCCTTCGCGATCAGGAATTCCGCAATCTTGTCGAGCGCCTTACGGTGCTCGGTCAGCAGCCGCTTCGCCTCATCGTAGGAAGCCTTGAGCACTGACATGACCTCCTGATCCACGTCCGCCGCCGTCGCGTCGCTGCAGTTCATGATCGGACGGTTGTCGAGGTACTGGTTCGCCTGCACCTCAAGCCCCATCAGCCCGAAACGCTTCGACATACCGTACTGCGTCACCATCGCGCGGGCGATGCGCGTCGCCTTCTCGATATCGTTCGCCGCTCCGGTCGTCACCGTATCGAACACGAGCTCCTCCGCCGCGCGCCCGGCCACGCACTCGACGAGCATCGCGCGGATCTCCTTCTCCGTATTCAGGTACTTCTCTTCCTCCGGCACGTTCATCACATAGCCCAGCGCACCCATCGTGCGCGGCACGATCGTGATCTTCTGCACCGGCTCGGAATCCTTCTGCAGAGCGCTCACCAGCGCGTGACCTACTTCGTGGTAGGAGACGATCCTGCGCTCTTCCTTGCTGAGGATGCGATCCTTCTTCTCCTTGCCGACGAGGACGATCTCCACGGACTCGAACAGATCCTTCTGGGAAACCGCCTTGCGTCCCTGCTTGACCGCGAGGATCGCGGCCTCGTTGATCATGTTCGCGAGATCCGAGCCCACCGCACCCGAAGTCGCGAGTGCGATCGCCTCGAGATCCACGGTCTCGTCCATGTTGACGTCTTTGGAATGCACCTTCAGGACATCGATACGGCCCTTGAGATCCGGCTTGTCGACAATGACGCGCCGGTCAAAACGCCCCGGACGCAGCAGCGCCTGATCCAGCACCTCCGGGCGGTTCGTCGCCG
>CANQIW010000332.1 GCA_947624055.1 uncultured Lachnospiraceae bacterium | reverse complement strand
ATGGACGACAACATGGACGAGCTCGCGAAGCAGGCGGACGTGATCTTCACGGCGACGCCGCAGGGCTTGTGCGCGTCCCTTGTGAATGAGGAGATCCTCTCAGGCACGAAGATCGTCGACCTGAGCGCGGATTTCCGTCTCAAGAATGTAAAAATATACGAGGAGTGGTATAAGATTGAGCACAAGGCGCCGCAGTACATCAATGAGGCGGTCTACGGTCTGTGCGAGATCAACCGGGAACAGATAAAAGGCGCACGGCTGATCGCGAATCCGGGCTGCTATCCGACCTGCAGCACGCTGTCGATCTATCCGCTTCTGAAGGAAGGAATGATCGACCCGGCGACGATCATTATCGACGCGAAGTCCGGGACGTCCGGCGCGGGGCGCGGGGCGAAGACCGACAACCTGTTCTGCGAGGTTAATGAGAATATGAAGGCGTACGGCGTCGCCACACACAGGCACACGCCGGAGATCGAGGAGCAGCTTAGCTACGCGGCAGGCGAGCCGGTCGTGCTGAACTTCACGCCGCACCTTGTGCCGATGAACCGCGGCATCCTGATCACGGCATATGCTTCGCTGAAGAAGGACGTCTCCTATGAGGAAGTGAAAGCTGCCTACGACAAGTATTATGCGAAAGAGCGTTTCGTCCGCGTGCTTCCGAAGGACGTCTGCCCGCAGACAAAGTGGGTGGAGGGAAGCAACTATGTGGACGTCAGCTTCAGGCTCGATCCGCGCACGAAGCGCGTCATCATGATGGGTGCGATGGACAATCTCGTCAAAGGTGCGGCCGGACAGGCGGTGCAGAATATGAATCTGATGTTCGGGATCGACGAGGCGGAGGGGCTGCGGCAGGCGCCGATGTTCCCATGAATGATTTGAGAGATCTCAGATGGATCCCCAAAATGTACACAGGATTCGAGAACCTGGATTTTGCAGGGAAGAATTGACGGACTGCTTTATCGGTGAAAATATTTACGGAACGACAGAGGATATGCTGAGAAAATATTAGGACGCGTTTATCTGAGGAGGAATAGAATATGCAGGAAATACATGGCGGAGTGACTGCCGCGAAGGGCTTCACGGCGATCGGCGTCGCGGCTGGCATCAAGAAGGACCGCAAGGATATGGCGATGATCTACAGCGAGGCTGAGTGCTGCGTGGCGGGGACGTTCACGACGAACGTCGTCAAGGCGGCTCCGGTCAAGTGGGATCAGGGTATTGTATACGGAAACAGGACGGCGCACGCGGTCGTCGTCAACAGCGGCGTGGCGAACGCCTGCACCGGGGCGGAGGGTCTCGGATACTGCAAGGAGACAGCCGAAAAGGCGGCGGAGCTGTTCGGCATCGAGGCGGATCAGGTGCTTGTGGCGTCCACGGGCGTCATCGGGCAGCAGATCCCGATCGATAAGATCAAGGCGGGCGTGGAGAAGATGAAGCCGCTGCTCTCGGCAAGCGCCGTGGCGGGCACTTTGGCGGCCGAGGCGATCATGACGACGGACACGGTGAAGAAGGAGATTGCAGTGGAAGTCGAGATCGGCGGAAAGACCGTGACGCTCGGCGGCATGAGCAAGGGCTCCGGGATGATCCACCCCAACATGTGCACGATGCTGAGCTTCGTGACGACGGACGCCAGCATTTCTCAGGAGCTTCTGCAGAAAGCGCTGAGCGCGAGCGTCGCCGACAGCTACAATATGATCTCGGTGGACGGCGACACCTCGACGAACGACACCTGTCTGCTGCTGGCGAACGCTCAGGCCGGGAATCCGGAGATCACCGAAGAGAATGAAGATTATGCGAAATTCGCGGAGGCGCTGAACTACGTCAACACGTATCTGGCAAAGCGCATGGCGGCGGATGGCGAGGGCGCGACGAAGCTGTTTGAAGTAAAGATCATCGGGGCCGAGAGCAAGGGGCAGGCGGTGACGCTTGCCAAGTCGGTCGTGACCTCAAACCTGACAAAGGCCGCGATCTACGGACGCGACGCGAACTGGGGGCGCGTCCTCTGCGCGATGGGATACTCCGGCGCGCAGTTCGACCCGGAGAAGGTCGACCTGTATTTCGAGAGTGCGGCCGGGAAACTCAAGATCATTGAGAACGGCGTCTCGACCGGCTACAGCGAGGAGGAGGCGACGAGAATCCTCTCCGAGGACGCGGTGACGGCAATCGCCGACGTGAAGCTGGGCGACGCGGGCGCAACCGCATGGGGCTGCGATCTGACCTACGATTATGTCAAGATCAATGCGGATTACCGCTCATAGTTTACTTAAAGAAACCGTAGACAGGAGCCGCAGGGATTCCCGGGACTTTTCCGGCACAAACCGAAGAAAGAAAATTTTTCGTTTCCCAATATGTATCTACGGTTTTGCCGGGAAAGCTCCCAGGGAGGGTACCGTGCGGTTCCGTCCGAAATGAACGAAACACGAATACATTTGCAGAAAAGAAAGTGAGTGAACTGACATGGAATCAACGATGGAGCTTTGGCTGCAGAAGGCCAATGTCCTGATTGAGGCGCTTCC
>CANQIW010000331.1 GCA_947624055.1 uncultured Lachnospiraceae bacterium | reverse complement strand
AGAATATCTACGTCGACGGCGTGCTGACCGATACGATACAGGTGAACAGCAGCAATTATCTGGCGTCGCCGGCGATCTATGAGGTCGGCGTCGTGACGAGCAACCAGGCGCTGGCGTCGGCGCTCTACACGGCGATCGCGCAGAACAATCTGCAGCAGGTGCAGACGCTCATGGCGACCGGCGTCCAGCCTCAGACGCAGGCGACGGAGGCGACGGAAGCGCCGCAGCAGACGGATCCGCCGCAAACGGATCCGCCTCAGACCGACCCGCCTCAGACGGATCCGCCTCAGACCGATCCGCCCCAGACGGATCCTCCTCAGGAGACGGTTCCGGATGCGGGACAGGTGGTCGCTGACGATGGTTCCGGAATGGTGGTAGTGGAGTAGACTGCGATAAGACAGAGGCCGGGTGATGGCATGCAGGCTGGGAAATGCCCAGGGACGGCGTTGGAGTGTCCGCTTCCTCCGCCGTCGGATACAGGGGAAAAGACGCGGTGTGAGGGCTGCCGGACAGAGGAGCTGCTTCGGCCCGGACAGGCGCTGATCGTGACCAGGTGGATCGCTCTTGCCGGGACAGCGGCGATCGCGGGCAAATATGAGGAAGAATTAAAGAGAAGATTTCCGTTTTCGCTTGTCGACGCGGCGAAGCGCTTTGCGGACAGCGGCAGTGTGTCGGAAGAGAAGCAGATCGCGGCCCGTTTCGGGGCGTGCGCGCTGCAGGAGCTGTCGCGGGGAGGCATCCTTGCGGCACTATGGGAAGCTGCGGAGCGGGCGAAGGTTGGTCTGGAGATTGACCTGAGGAGGATTCCGATCCGTCAGGAGACCGTGGAGCTCTGCGAGTACTTCGACGTGAATCCATATTATCTCCGGTCGGAGGGTTCTCTGCTCATCGGGACGGATCAGGCGTGGGCGATGACGGAAGCTTTCATGGAGGCCGGCATTCCGGCGGCGGTGATCGGCTGTGTCACCTCCGGCAGGAAGAGGCTCATCCGCAACGGGGAGGGCACAGGTTATCTGAATCGCCCGCAGCAGGATGAATGGGAACGAATATAGATATAGAAAGACAGGCGCCGCAAGGCGCAGGGGAGGACAAAATGAGAGAGCAGATATTGACATTTCTTGAGAAGAACAGCAAGATCGATCTGCAGGAGCTGGCGATCATGCTCGGCTCCAGCGAGGCTGTGATCGCCAACGAGGTGGCGAAGATGGAGGAGGAGAAGGTGATCTGCGGGTACCACACGCTGATCGACTGGGAGAAGACTTCCTCCGAGAAGATCACGGCGCTGATCGAGGTGCGCGTCACGCCGCAGCGCGGTCAGGGCTTTGACTCAATCGCCGAGCGCATCTACAATTATCCGGAGGTGCAGTCCCTGTACCTGATCTCGGGCGCGTACGATCTGCTCGTGATCCTTCAGGGCAAGACGCTGCGCGAGGTGTCCAGCTTCGTGAGCGACAAGCTTTCTACGCTGGATTCCGTGCTGAGCACCGCGACGCATTTTATCCTGAAGAAATACAAGGACTACGGGACGATCCTCGGAAAACAGGCAAAAGATGAAAGGATGCTGGTGACGCCGTGAGAAATCCATTATCAGACAAAGTAGTGACGATCAAGCCCTCCGGGATCCGGAAGTTTTTTGATATCGCCAGCGAAATGAAGGATGTGATCTCGCTCGGCGTGGGCGAGCCGGATTTCGACACGCCGTGGCATGTCCGCGACGAGGGCATTTATTCGCTGGAGAAGGGGCGCACCTTTTATACGTCCAACTCGGGCCTGAAGGAGCTGCGCGAGGAGATCAGCCATTATCTGGAGCGCAGGTATCAGCTGCGGTATGATCCGCTCCACGAGATCCTCGTGACGGTCGGCGGGAGCGAGGGCATCGACCTCGCGCTGCGCGCGATGCTGAACCCGGGCGACGAGGTGCTGATCCCGGAGCCCTGCTACGTGTCCTATCTGCCGTGCGTCGTTCTGGCGGACGGCGTGCCGGTGACGATTGAATTGAAGGAGGAGAATCAGTTCCGCCTCACGAAGGAGGAACTGCTGGAGAAGGTCACGGACAAAACAAAGCTTCTGGTTCTTCCCTTCCCGAACAATCCGACGGGCGCCGTGCTGCGCCGGGAGGATCTCGAGGCGATCGCGGAGGTTGTGATCGAGAAGGATCTGTTTGTGCTCTCGGACGAAATATATTCAGAGCTGACCTACGGGGAGGATCATGTCTCGATCGCGAGCCTGCCGGGGATGTGGGAGCGGACGCTGACGATCAACGGCTTCTCCAAGTCCTACGCGATGACGGGCTGGAGGCTCGGCTACATCTGCGGGCCCCAGGAGATCGTGGCGCAGATGACGAAGATCCATCAGTTCGCGATCATGTGCGCGCCGACCACGGCGCAGTACGCGGCGGTGGAAGCTCTGAAAAACGGTGACGGCGATGTCGCGATGATGCGCGAGGCTTACAACCAGCGCCGACGCTTCCTGATGCATGAGTTTGAGCGCATGGGGCTGAAGTGTTTCGAGCCGTTTGGGGCGTT
>CANQIW010000330.1 GCA_947624055.1 uncultured Lachnospiraceae bacterium | reverse complement strand
TATATGAGGGAGAAAAGCCACACGCCGGAGTCCGACTGCAGGTGGATCCTGATGCTCTGTGCGACGGTACTGCTTGTGTTTGCGGAGCTGATCGCGGAGGAACGCGGGGGCGGTGAGGAGAGACTTTGCGCGTGATTCCGCTGTTTTTTTGGGAATTCTGAGATTTCAGGACTGGGACGTGTCCTCCAATGAAGAATCGGGGGAAGGTTAAAGCGATATCCTGGGTAGACTGACAAAAAGGCAGGACATTTCCGGAAAGAATTCGTGTGAATTCATCCGGAGACATCCCGCCTTTTGCATGTGCAGAGTATCCCATTATCCGGAATCCTGAAGTATGGTTTTCAGATTCCCTCTTTCGATCTGCCTCAAACGGTGCGCCGAATTTTTCTGACGCCCGAATTCATGAAAAGAAGCGTGTGCCTATTTCACCAGCCGGATCACGTTCCAGGACGCCTTGTGCAGCTGGCTGGTGAGCATGCCGCCGTCGAGTGCGGACTGAACTGCCGCCTTCGGCGCGACAACCTCTCCGGCAGAGCTGTTCACCGCCTTGAGGTCGCCGTGCTCGAGAACGATGTGCTCGGCGAGCGTATAGCCCTCGAAGCTGCGGACGTCGGTCGTCAGCGTGACGTCGTCCTCGAGGTTGCGGTTGACCGCGAAGATCGTCAGCTCGCCCTTCTCCTCGTTGTAGACGGAGACGGATTCGACGTCGGTTACGTCGCCGTGGTTCTTTGTCGCGTGCAGCGGGGAGTCGATCGCCGGGAGCAGGGCAGTGCCGCGCCCGTACTTCGAGGCGTGCATGAACGGATAAAAGATCGTCTGCCGCCAGGACTTGCCGCCGTTTGAATCCGTCATGACCGGAGCGATGACGTTCACGAGCTGCGCCAGGCAGGCCATGCGCACGCGGTCAGAGTTGCGCAGGAGCGTGATGATCAGCAGTCCGACCATCAGCGCGTCCTCGAAGGTGTAGATATCCTCGAGCAGCGCCGGGGCAACCTGCCACGGATTCTGCTTCATCTCCTCGTTGTCCGCCTCGGTCGTGTGGTACCAGACGTTCCACTCGTCGAAGCTGAGCATCATCTTCTTTGAGCTGTGCTTCTTCGCCTTCACGTAATCGCAGATCGCCACGACGGAGCGGATAAACTCGTCCATGTCGTTGGATTTCGCCAGGAAATCGTTGGTGTTGCCAGAGCGGTTCCCATAGTAGCTGTGCAGGGAGAGGTAATCCACGTTCTCATAGGTGTGGCTGAGCACCGTATCCTCCCAGGTCGCAAAGGTCGGCATGTCCTTGTTGGAGCTTCCGCAGACGACAAACTCGACCGTCGGGTCGATCAGCTTCATGGCCTTTGCGGTCTCCACCGCGAGCCTGCCGTACTCGTTCGCCGTCTTCTGGCCGAGCTGCCACGGACCGTCCATCTCGTTGCCGAGACACCAGACCTTGAAGCCGTAGGGCTCCTTCTGACCGTGTTTGATGCGCAGGTCGCTGTATTTCGTTCCGCCCGGATGATTGCAGTACTCGAGCAGGTTGCAGGCGTCCGCGATGCCGCGCGTGCCGAGGTTGACTGCCATCATTACCTCAGAATTGGCCGCTTTCGCCCACTTGCTGAACTCGTGCAGGCCGACTTTGTTCGTCTCGAGGCTGCGCCATGCAAGCTCCAGACGAGCCGGACGCTCGTCCACCGGGCCGACGCTGTCCTCCCAGTTGAAGCTGGAGACAAAGTTTCCGCCCGGATAGCGCACGATCGGAACGTTCAGCTCGCGCACCAGATCGATGACGTCCGTGCGGAAGCCGTCCGCGTTCGCGAGCGGGTGTCCCGGCTGGTAGATGCCGTCGTACACCGCCCGGCCGAGATGTTCGATAAAGGAGCCGTAGATGCGGTCGTCAATCTCCGAGATGCGGAAGGCCTTGTCGAGTATCATTTTCGCATTTCTTGCCATTTCTTGTTCCTCCCTTTTGTGATTGTGTTGCCCTGAGCTGTTCAGACACAGGGGGTGTTTTGAAACTGTTTTGAAACTGTTTTGAAACGATGCTATGTTTTTACTATACTATAGAATCTTGAGAGCTTCAATCCCTCATGACAGCAGATTTTAGTGCGTATCATGGTAAAAAAAAGGCTGCTGCAATCTGTGAGAGCGGAGAGAAAGACGTCTCACCGGCACAGGCTGCGACAGCCCCGGGTGCGTCTGCGGTGCATGGCGCAAAACGTTGACCGTTGAAAAGTCTGCACCCTGCACACGCAAAACATGTAAATTATTTCTTCGAGATCAGCCCTTCACGGCTCCGCTCGTCATACCTGCCACCAGATAGCGGTTGAAGATCAGGTAGATGATGAGGATCGGGATGATACCGAACATGGAACCTGCGATCAGCAGATCGTAGTTGTTGCCGTACGGCGTCAGCAGCGTGTTCAGACCGATCTGGAGTGTGAACTTGTTCGTGTCACGGAACACAAGCATCGGCCACAGCATGTTGTTCCAGGAACCCATCGCGCAGAGGATCGCCATGGAAGCGAAGGCCGGCTTTGTGATCGGCATCATGATC
>CANQIW010000329.1 GCA_947624055.1 uncultured Lachnospiraceae bacterium | reverse complement strand
AGTGAACAGCTTTATCACAAATCGCGCATTTTGCCATGACCGCACCTCCTTGGAATAGTATTAAGTCTGCCTTCTCTTACAGACTCACAGCGAGCTAATTTTAACAGATGCGCCGCCAATTTGCAAGCAGAAATTGTGAAATTGAAAAAATATTTTCCTGAAATTATGAAAATGTGTCTTTGCAACGGGAATGTTTTCTGGTAGAATATGCATGATGTATGCAGAAGAGTCCGGATGGGACTGCCGGAGGCAGGCCATCCGGGAAGGAGCTATGACAATGCAATAGAGTTTATCTTAGAATAGATGGAGGTTTCTGTTTATGAAAGGTCGTATGAGTAATGAGCTTGGCGCGATCGTGATCGATCCGAATGTGATCGCGACCTACGCGGGAAGTGTCGCAGTAGAATGCTTCGGGATTGTCGGCATGGCGATCGTCAATGTGAAGGACGGGCTGGTTCGTCTGCTCCGCCGCGACAGTCTGGAGCGGGGACTGAGTGTCAGGATCGAAGACAACCGTATTACGATCGATTTTCATGTGATCGTCTCCTATGGTGTGAGCATTTCCGCGGTGGCGGACAATCTCTTCGGCAATGTGAAGTACCGGGTGGAGGAGTTCACCGGAATGGAAGTTGAGAAGATCAATATGTACGTCGAAGGCGTTCGAGTGATTGATTAAGGAGGAGCTACCATTGAGTACAAATACGATAGATGCTTCGCTGTGTGCCAGAATGTTTCTGGCCGGGGCGAAAAACCTGGAATCGAAAAAGGAATGGATCAATGAGCTGAACGTGTTCCCGGTGCCGGACGGCGATACCGGAACAAACATGACGCTCACGATCATGTCCGCGGCGAAAGAGGTCGCCGCGCTTGAGGAGCTCTCGATGGACACGTTCGCAAAGGCGGTATCGTCCGGCTCTCTGCGGGGTGCGAGAGGCAATTCCGGCGTCATTCTGTCCCAGCTTCTGAGAGGCTTTTCGAAGGTGATCCGCAGTGAGAAGGAGATCAATACCGCTGTGCTCGCGGCTTCCTTCCAGAAGGCGGTGGAGACCGCGTACAAGGCGGTCATGAAGCCGAAGGAGGGCACGATCCTCACGGTGGCAAGAGGCGCGGCGGACCGCGCGGTTGAGCTGCTCGAGGAAAATCCGGATATTGAGCTTGAGACGCTGATCGCGGAGGTGATCGCGCGCGCGGAGGATGTCCTGAACCGTACGCCGGAGATGCTTCCGGTTCTCAAGGAGGCGGGCGTAGTCGATTCCGGAGGACAGGGACTTGTGCAGGTGCTGAAGGGGGCGTTCGACGCGTTCCTCGGCAAAGAGACAGATTATGAGGTAGAGCTTCAGACAGAGAAAGCGGCTTCCGCGGAACAGAGCCGGACGGAGCCGGCCGAGGCTGATATTAAGTTCGGCTACTGTACGGAATTCATCATTATGCTGGAGAAGGAATACACGCATGAGACGGAGCTGGATTTCAAGGCCTTCCTCGAATCGATCGGCGATTCGATCGTAGTCGTCTCGGACGACGGTATCGTGAAGGTGCATGTGCACACAAACGATCCGGGTCTCGCGATCCAGCGCGCGCTCACTTACGGCTCTCTTACGAGCATGAAGATCGATAATATGCGCGAGGAGCACCACGAGAAGGTGATCCGTGAGGCGGAGCGCCAGGCGGCGGGAGTGTCGCCGGAGGATGTGCAGGATGAACCGGCAGCCCCGGCGGAGCTCAAGGAGACGGGCTTTATCTCCGTTTCGATCGGCGAAGGCATCGCGGATATCTTCCGGGATCTCGGCGTAGACTACCTGATCGAGGGCGGACAGACCATGAACCCGAGCACGGAGGACATGCTGAACGCGATCGAAAAGGTGAACGCGAAGAACATCTTTATCCTGCCGAACAACAAGAACATCATCCTTGCGGCGAATCAGGCGCGGGATCTGACTGAGGATAAGAATATCATCGTCGTGCCGACGAAGACGGTGCCGCAGGGGATCACGGCCGTGATCAATTTCGTCCCGGAGAAATCTCCGGAGGAGAATGCGGCGGTGATGGAGGAGGAGATCGCCCGCGTGAAGACCGGGCAGATCACTTATGCGGTGCGCGATACGCACATCGACGACAAGACGATACAGGCCGGCGATATCATGGGTGTCGGCGACCATTCGATCCTCGCGGTCGGGAAGGACATCCTTCCGGTGGCTGAGGAGACGGTCGCGCTGATGGTGGACGAGGAGACCGAGCTCATCAGCATCTACTACGGTGAGGATATCAGCGAGGATGAGGCCTCTGCGCTGCGCAACAGGATCGCGGAGCAGTATCCGGAGTGCGATGTGGAGCTCAACTGCGGCGGTCAGCCGATCTATTATTATATTATCTCTGCAGAATAGGGGTTGCCATGAATCTGGAATCTTCTCTCGATGTCCTGAAGGGCGTCGGCGAAAAGACAAGACTGACATTCGAGAGAGCCGGGATCGAGAATCTGTCCGATCTGCTCGGACATTATCCGCGCGCGTATGAGCGCTTTGAGGAGCCGGTTGCGGTCATACGCGCGCGGATAATG
>CANQIW010000328.1 GCA_947624055.1 uncultured Lachnospiraceae bacterium | reverse complement strand
GCTGATCGCGGGCGTGTCGTATGAGTTTATCCGTCTGGCGGGGACGAGCGACAGCAAGATCGTCAATATCCTGAGCAAGCCGGGCATGCTGCTGCAGCACATGACGACGAAGGAGCCGGACGATTCGATGATCGAGGTGGCGATCGCGTCGGTCGAGGCGGTGTTCGACTGGAGAGAATTTGAGAACCGGGAATTCGGGACGCACTACGAGCCGGTTGAGAAGAAGGAGACGGCTGGATCGGAAGAGATGACTCCGGACGCTGAGCCGATAGTCGGAAAAGGGTCGGAAGCGTCGGCAAAAGCCTGAGAAAATGAAGAAACCATCGACGGAACATGAAACAGGGATAATCAGGACAGGCGATTTGAAATTGGAATCTGGTAATTGGAAGAGACCGGCGAGCCTGCGTGAGATGCTCCGCCTCGGGGAAGAATATCTGGCGGAGCGAGAAGTCGCGGACGCGTCCGTGGACGCGTGGCTTTTGCTGGAGTATGTGACGGGGCTTAGCCGCGCGCAGTATCTGGCGCGGGCGGCGGAACCGCCGGAGCATGTCTGCGGGACTTTGCGGCCGACGGAGGATTCTGGCCTGCGGGAGCGGAAATGTTCTGAGGATGAAGAAAAGACCGGGATGAAGCCCGGCTCCTCGAAAGATGTGGTTCAAAGATATCTGGAGCTGCTCGAGCGGCGGGGAGCGCATATCCCGCTGCAACATCTGACCGGGGAGCAGGAATTCATGGGGCTGCCGTTTCTGGTGAACGAGCATGTGCTGATCCCCCGGCAGGACACGGAGACGCTCGTGGAGGAGGCGCTTGGACGGCTCCGCCCGGGTATGCGGGTGCTCGACCTGTGTACCGGCTCCGGCTGCATTGCGGTGAGCATCGCGAAGCTGGGTGCGGAGTACATCGCGCGGAGTGCTTTGGGTGACAGGAAGGACGGAACCGCCGACCGGGAGAAGAGTCTGGCGGAGAATGCTCCGCGGACAGCAGTGGGAGGCGATCCGGACGCTGCCCTGCGAAGTGTGGCAAAAGGAGATGGGCAGAGAATCCGCGTGGACGCCTCGGATGTTTCGCCGGAGGCTCTTGCGGTCGCGCGGGAGAACGCGCGGCGGCTGGGCGCGCAGGTATTTTTCATTGAGAGCGACCTGTTTGCGGAGATTGGTGAATATGACATGATCGTGTCGAACCCGCCCTACATCCGCACGGCGGTGATCGCTGAGCTCTCAGAGGAGGTACGGCAGCACGAACCGGCCCTGGCGCTCGACGGATCGGAGGACGGCCTGCACTTTTACCGGGAGATCACGCGGCAGAGCCCGGCGCATCTGAAGGACGGCGGATGGCTGCTCTTCGAGATCGGGTACGATCAGGCGGAGGCGGTGGGCGCCCTGATGGCGGAGAGCGGCTTCGCGGAGATTGAGGTCGTCCGTGATCTGGCCGGGCACGATCGGGTGGTCATCGGAAAATGGACAGGATGCAGATGAAATGCCGGGGTCAGGACATGGTGCGGCACAGTAAGCTGCGGGACATTTTGACGGAAAAGAGAGTAGGATATAAGACAGGGAGGGAATTCCATGTTTGATAAATTAGACGACCTGCTGATGCGGTTTGAGGAGATCCTGAACATGCTCAACGATCCGGCAGTGATCGCGGATCAGGTGAAGTTTCAGAAGCTCATGAAGGAGCAGGGCAGCCTGCAGCCGATCGTGGACACGTACCGGGAGTATCGCAGGTGTAAGGAGACGATCGACGACAGTCTCGCGATGCTGGACGAGGAGTCGGACGAAGAGATGCGTGAGATGCTCAAGGATGAGCTTGCCCAGGCGCGAAAGCAGATCGGAGAGCTGGAGCAGAAGCTGAAGATTCTGCTGCTCCCGAAGGATCCGAACGACGACAAGAACGTCATCGTGGAGATCCGCGCGGGCGCGGGCGGGGACGAGGCGGCGCTGTTCGCGGCCGAGATCTACCGCATGTATGTACATTACGCGGAGAGTCAGCGCTGGAAGGTCGAGACGATGGACGCCGAGGAGATCGGCATCGGCGGCATGAAGTATGTCAGCTTCATGATCACCGGACAGGGCGCGTACTCAAAGCTGAAATATGAGTCCGGCGTGCACCGCGTACAGCGCGTGCCGGAGACGGAGTCCGGCGGACGCATCCATACGTCGACGGTCACGGTGGCCGTGATGCCGGAGGCGGAGGAGTTCGACGTCGTGATCGATGAGAAGGATATCCGCATCGACGTGATGCGCGCGTCGGGCAACGGCGGCCAGTGCGTCAACACGACGGATTCGGCGGTGCGGCTGACGCACTATCCGACGGGGATCGTCGTCTACAGCCAGACGGAGAAATCGCAGCTGCAGAACAAGGCGAAAGCGTTCGCGCTGCTGCGCGCGAAGCTGTACGACATCGAGCAGCAGAAGGCGCACGACGCGGAGGCGGAGCTGCGCAGGAGCCAGGTCGGCACCGGGGACCGCTCGGAGAAGATCCGCACCTACAATTTTCCGCAGGGGCGCGTGACGGATCACCGCATCAACCTGACGCTCTACAAGCTGGAGAAGGTTCTGGACG
>CANQIW010000327.1 GCA_947624055.1 uncultured Lachnospiraceae bacterium | reverse complement strand
ACACCGTGTTTCCTCCTTTTCGTACCGGGCAGATCAAGCTCCGGGAACAGCCGTCCCGGGGAGCGCCCTATTTATACTTCCCCTTTATCGCGGCGGCGTATTCACAGACTTTCCCACTATCCACCGTGTATTATCTTTATAATATAGGTTCTCGCGGAATTTATCAAGTCCCATTTTAAAATTATTTGCAAATCTACTGTTGGATCAGCTCTCCCGTCGTGGAATCGAATACGTTCATGTACGCGTCCACGACGTTCCCGTTCTCATTCACCGTCACGCCCGGCACAGGATTCCCGTTTTCGTCGACGACCGTGCCGTTCTCGACATGGACGTTGTAGACCAGCGTCCCGGAGGAATCAAACACCATCGGATAAACGGTTCCGCCCGCGTTTTCATCGGCCTGTCCGTCTCCGCCGTCCGCAGAGTCCTCTCCGCCCGCGTCCTGGCCGCCGTCTCCGGCAGCTCCTTCCTCCCCGGAGCTTCCGCCCTCAGCGCCTCCTTCCGGATCGCCGTCCTGCCCTTCGACAGCTTCCGTCTCCGGTTCCGGCTCAGACGGGGTAAACGGCACCTGCTCGTTTCGCCCGGTAAAGCCCTCCAGATGAAGCGTTCCGCTCTGCCCCTCCAGCCGCGGAAGGATCTTTGCGAGATTCGCGATCTTTTCTTCCAGATATTCATCCTGACCGAGCTGGATCTCGATGCTGCCGGCAAAGATCGTGATCTCCATGTTCTCTCCAAAACGGATCTCGTCAACCGAAACGCCCTGATAGGCCAAAAGCTGCGTCAGGCTGAGGATCGTCCGAAGCTGGGCGCTGCTCTGCGCCGGAAGCTTCTGGTAGAGCAGGGGCTCCTCCATCGCGGCCCCTGTGACGATCGGGATCCCGGCATACGTTTTATCCGTGATCTCAAGCACGGTCCCCTCCTGATCGATGTAGACATAGCCGCCCTTGTCAAAGTAAGCCACCGGCGTCTTTTCCGTCACATGGACGTCCAGACGCGACGGGGACTTCAGCTCCACATGCAGCGTCTCCAGATACGGCATGTCGGACGGCAGTTTTCCGTCTCTGTACTTCCACAGCATATATATGGTATTTTTCATGAACACATCGTCGACCATCCCCGCGGAGATCTCCTCAGAAGAGTGATGATCGTTTCCGTATACCTGTATTTTTCTGACGCGGAACAACAGGATAAAGAGCAGCAAAAGCACGAGCACGGCCACAGCCGCGGCTGCTTTCGCGATCCTCACTTTTCTTCTCGTTCGTTTGTCCTGTGCCATTTCTTCCTCCGTTTTGCCCGCCGTATCCCCGCGGCGGATCTCTTTCCTGTATTCTCCGACGGACGGCGTCCGGCGCTCGCCCGGTCAGTACCCGCCGATCTCCCGTATGCAGTCTCCGCATCGGCGGATATCCGCTCCAAGCAGGCGCAGATCGCGGCAAATATCCTCGTACCCGCGCTCGATATAACCTGTATTTCGGATCACGGACGTCCCGTTCGCCTGGAGCGCCGCGATCACCAGCGCTGCTCCGCCCCGCAGATCCGGCGTCTCAAGCCCGGCCGGCGTCAATGCCGGAATTCCCTTCACGACAGCGCAGTTTCCGTCCGCGCGGATCTTCGCACCCATCTTCCGCAGCTCTCCAACCGTCCGAAAACGGTTCTCGAATATCGTCTCGCAGACACGGCTCTCTCCTCTCGCACGGCACAGAACCGCCAGCAGCGGCGACTGCAGATCCGTGGGAAAGCCCGGGTACGGAGCCGTTTCCAGATAGGGAATCGCGCAAAGCGGACGATCGGCAGAAAGCACGATCCGTCTCTTCTCCCGCACAACAGACGCTCCCATATCGCCAAGCACCGCGAGCAGGGCATCCAGCTCATGCGCAGGATAATCCGCAACCGTGATCTGCCCCCTCGTCGCAGCCGCGGCGAGCAGATAGGTTCCGGCGACGATTCGATCCGGCCGCATGCGGTAGCGCGCCGTCCCGAGCCTGTTCCCGCCCTGAATGCGGATATCGCCTTCCGCCGTGCGGCTGATCCGGGCGCCTCGCCGTCTCAGAAACTCGCAGAGCTCATCAATCTCCGGCTCCTGGGCCGCCCGTTCGATCACCGTCTCCCCCGGAGCCGCCACAGCGGCCAGGATCGCATTCTCCGTCGCGCCGACGCTCGGCATGGCCAGACGCACCCGGCCGCCTGCCAGCCTCCCGGCATCCGCCGTGATCTTTTCCTCCAGATAAAACCGCGCGCCAAGCTGTCGAAGCGCTTTGATGTGCTGGTCGATCGGGCGGACGCCGAAATCGCAGCCGCCGGGCAGCGGGACCACGGCCTCGTTGTAGCGGCCGAGCAGCGCGCCGATGTTGTAATAGGAGCCGCGCATTTTGCGGCCGAGGTCGCTGCGGACCGTGCAGGTGTCGATGCCGCGCGGGTCGATCTCCACCGTGTTGCGGCCGATCCAGGTGACGGTCGCGCCGAGCTCCCGAAGGATCCGCACGGAGAGCTCCACGTCGATGACGCAGGGCACGTTTTCGATCCGGCAGGGGGAATCTGCCAGCGCGACGGCGGGCAAAATGGC
>CANQIW010000326.1 GCA_947624055.1 uncultured Lachnospiraceae bacterium | reverse complement strand
GAAAGCCCTGCAGCCGCGGACAGGCGTTTTTGATCTGGTAACGCTTCGCGCCCTCAAAGCGGTTCTGCGTGAGAGCGGACGGATACTCCGGCTCCGTCTCCCCGTTATCAATATCCGCGTACATTTTGTCGAGCTGACAGGTGATCATGTAGGCCAGCAGCTCATGCCCCTTGTCGTTCGGATGGAGGAAATCCTGCGTGATCTCCGCGGCAGGAAGCGTACCGTCCTTCAGCATCACGCATATGCTCTCCCGCACGCTCACGGCCGGAATCTGATAATACCCGGCCAGCTCGTTGTGCAGCTCCTGCGCGTTCCTGCCGTCATCATAGAAGGCATTGTTCAGGATCAGGACCGCCGTCTTTCCGTTCCCATACAGCTGCCGGAGCACGCCCTCAAACGTCTCCTGGAAGATCGGAAGCGCGTCGTCGTTCACAGTGAAATCAACGATGACAAAATCCGGCTGGTAGCACATCATATCCGCCCAGGCCCGCGCCGCGCCGAACAGGGACGTCGTCCCTCCGATCCCAGCGTTGATATAGGAAAAACGGCTCTTCGGGAACTTCTCCTCCCACCAGCGGTATACACGCGCCGCATAACACTTCTCCGGCGCTGTAGCGACGCTCCCCTGCGTGATGGATCCTCCCAGGAATCCAATATGCAGATCCGCGCCCGCCTCTGCCCTTCGCATCAGTTTTTTGATCCGCGACCAGTTGCCTCTCATAACAAGCGCCGCCTGCGCTGCCATCTCTCTCTCCATCGTTCATTTCCCTCCCGTCAGAATGCCTGTCCATTGTTCATGATGCAATTAATTATACAGCCACATTTTTTGACATGCAAGAGGATATTTCAGCGGTTCTTATACAAAACAAAAAAGCGCCTGCATCTTCTCGATGCTCTCGCGCTTTTCTGTGACCGGAGAAGGTGGGATTTGAACCCACGCGCCGCTACTAACGACCTACTCCCTTTCCAGGGGAGCCCCTTCAGCCGCTTGGGTACTTCTCCATACGCCTGAATCACTTCAGATATTTAATTATCGAATCCCAAAGGCCTCTTCCTCTGCAGATCCGACAGCGGAGAGAGTGGGATTCGAACCCACGCGCCCTTTCGGACAAACGGTTTTCAAGACCGCCTCGTTATGACCACTTCGATATCTCTCCATGTCTCTTCCGAGAAACGTCTTCAATCGACGCAGAAAATATGTTACCATTTCCGAGGAAATCTGTCAACAAATTTTTCTGTATTTCCCGGGTAATATTATATTTCCCGATTGCGGCAAAAAAATCCCCCGAACCCTTCCTGTAAATAAAACAACGCAAGAGCCCCTGTGTCGTCCGTCACAGCCCCATATCCGCCGCAAACAGCTCTGCAAGCTTCAGATCCTCCGGCGTCGTGATCTTGATGTTGCGGTAATCGCCGCGCGTGAGTTTCACCTTCGTGTCTGTCATCTTCTCCACAACCATCGCGTCGTCCGTCGTCACCCGCGCGCGCAAGTCGGGCCGACCGGACTTTTCGCCCGCGCAGCTGCCTGCCGGGGACTTTTCCCGCACACAGACGCTCTCCTGAGATTCCTCCTGAGAGAGCTCTCGCAGCCGCTCATGCGCGCGCAGGATCAGCTCATAGGAAAACGCCTGCGGCGTCTGAACCTGCCACACGTGAGAACGATCCGGCGTGCTCGCGCTGAAACCTTCCTCATCGCTCAGCTTGATCGTGTCCTTGACCGGCATCCCGGCGGTGCAGGCGCCGTAAGCGGCCACATCCCCGTGCAGCCGACCAAGAATTTCCTGCGTCACAAAGGGTCTCGCGCCGTCGTGAATATACACATAATCGCAGCATCCTGCCGCAAGCAGCCCCTGATAGACGGAATCATGCCGCTCACGTCCGCCTTCCACGATCTGCCCGATCTTTCCAAAGCCATATTTCTCAGCGATCTCGGTCCGACAATAGTCCAGATCCTCCGCCCTCGCCACAAGCACGATCTCGTCAATAAACGGGCAGCGCTCAAACGCGGTGAGCGAATACCAGATCACCGGTTTTCCTCTTACAGGAAGATATTGCTTCGCAACATCGCTGTTCATCCTGCTGCCGCTTCCCGCCGCCAGCACGATCGCCACACTTTTCATACAACCATCCCTCTTTGGCTGCCGCCCGGTTTATTTATCTATCTCTCGCCCAGTTTCAGGTTCGGCACCGCGTTCAGATCCAGCCCGTGCCGGACGCCCCTGATATATTCGTAGTATGCCGCCGCTCCGATCATCGCCGCGTTGTCTGTGCAGAGGATCGGCGACGGGCGGTAAAAGCGAATTCCGTTCTCTGCGCAGGCCTGCTCCATCGCGGTCCGAAGCGCTCCATTGGAGGCCACGCCCCCGGCGATCGCCAGCTTGTCAAGCCCTGACTCCCGGACAGCCAGCATCGCATGCTCCACCAGCACATCCGTGACCGACTTCTGAAACGACGCGGCCACATCCGCCTCGACGACCGGTTCCCCTTTCATCTGACAGCCATTCAGATAGTTCAGCACCGCCGACTTCAGACCGCTGAAGCTGAAATCGTAGGGGGAACCGTCAATC
>CANQIW010000325.1 GCA_947624055.1 uncultured Lachnospiraceae bacterium | reverse complement strand
TTTTGAGCGGGGTGTTTCTCGCGTGCCACTTTTCCTTTTATTTCCAGTCGATCGCGTATACTTCGATCGCGTCGAGCACAGTGCTTGTGGATACGGAGGTATTTTTTGTCGCGATCGTGTCAATCCTGTTCCTGAAGGAAAAGGTTTCCCGGACGGGCGCGTTCAGCATCCTGCTGACCTTTGCGGGCAGCGTCGTGCTGGCACTGAGCGACCGCGGCGCGGGCAGCAACGCGGTGTACGGGGATCTTCTGGCGGTGACGGGGGCGTTCTTCGTGGCGCTGTATACGCTGATCGGGCGCGTGGAGCGCAGAAAAATGTCGACGACGCTCTACACCTTCCTGGTGTACGGGACGGCCGCGCTGACGCTTGCGCTTTTCTGCGCGGCGACACGAACGCCGGTCATCGGCTATGGGCAAAAGAACTACGCGCTTGGGCTGGGGCTTGCGCTGTGCTGTACGCTGCTCGGACACAGCGTGTTCAGCTGGGGGCTGAAATATCTGCCGGCGACCTTCATCTCCACGGCGAAGCTGGGGGAGCCGGTGTTCGCGACGGTGCTGGGTATTTTCCTGTTCGGACAGATTCCGGCGCTGCAGCAGGTGGTCGGCGCTGTGATCATACTGATCGGATTGTACCTGTACACGGCAGTGCAGGAGTGACGCAGAGGAATGAAATCACAAAGACGCAGGCGAGCGGCGCAGAGGAATAAGATCGCGGAGATGCAGGCGAGCGGCGCAGAGGAATAAGATCACGGAGACGCGGGTGAGCGGCGCAGAGGAATAAGATCGCGGAGACGCGGGTGAGCGGCGCAGAGGAAAGAGATCATACAGATACAAGTGATGAGAATGCAGAAAGAATAAACGGATCGGAGTCGAAAGCATGGAGGGGATCGGTCCGGGAGGGGTGAAAGCGATGAAAAAAGTTGGAATGATCCTGGAGGGCGGAGGTCAGCGCGGCATCTTTACGAGCGGCGTGCTGGACTATTTTATGGAGCGCAGGCTTGTGCTTCCGTATGTGATCGGGGTGAGCGCGGGCGCGTGCAACGCGGTGGACTATGTGTCGGGGCAGATCCTGCGCACGAAGGAATGCATGCTTGACGCTCAGCTCAACTATGAGCTGTACGGGATTCGCACGATGATGAAGACGAGACATTTCATGAACATGGATCTGATCTTCGGCCAGTTTCCCTACAAAGATTATCCGTTCGATTTTAAGGCGTTTGTGAAGTCGCCGACGAGATGTCTAATCGCCGCGACAAACTGTGTGACCGGCAGGGCGCAGTTCTTCGAGGAATATCATGAAAAGGCGCGGCTGATGGACATCTGCCGGGCGTCCTCGAGTCTGCCGTTCGCGGCGGCGATGGCGAACATCGACGGGATTCCGATGATGGACGGAGGAATCGCGGACTCGGTGCCGCTGCGCAAGGCGATGGCGGATGGCTTCGATTACAATATCGTGATCCTGACGAGAGGGCGCGGTTACTACAAGAAGGAGAGCAATTCCTCCCTGATGAAGCTTGCGAAGCTCGTCTACCGGAAATATCCGGAGCTGGCCCGCGCGCTGATCATGCGCAACCACGTCTACAACCGGGAGATGGATCTGATCGACCGCCTTGAGAAGCAGGGAAAGGTCTTCGCGATCCGTCCGACCGCCCCGTGCGTCAGCCGCACGGAGACAGATCTTGAAAAGATCGAGGATTTCTACTGGCACGGCTATGAGCTCGCGAAGCAGATCTATCCGGAGCTGAAGGAATGGCTTGCGAAGCGCGAGGAGTGCGTCAGCAGGAAACGGCTGCTGGCGAGATGACAAAAACGGAGCTGCCATGGCCTGTGCTGTGTTCACACAGAGGCAGCTCCGCGGTTATGTTTCGGAATCCTGGAAGCATTCAGTTGACAAAGAGCTCTGCTCTCTTGTCAAAGTAAATTTTGTTGATAAGGATCATTATTATGTTTATGATGATTGACATGATCAAAGAAGAATTCGTCTGCAGACTTACGGAAGCGTTTGCCGCGCTGGCATTTATGATCAAGGTGACTGCGATGTAATAGATAACCTGCGACGCGATTGTAAGGCCCAGGAAGATCAGGTACCTGATCGGCGCCTTCGTCTTAAAATGAGCCAATCCCTGTCTTGCGAGGATTGCGAAAATCGCCAGAGCGAGGCAGACGATGGCCATGCAGATATCGAGAGCCTTCAGTCCCTTGTATGATGCATAGACCTGATCCGCCAGCCCGCTGTAATAGCCGCCGATGAAATAGGCTGCGGCGCTGATAAGGCTTGAAATCGCACTGAGAAACAGCTGAATATAAATGATGAATTTGTACCATTTCATAGGATATTTGTCCATGATAATTCCTCCCACATGATTCATTGACTGCTGATGCTCTTATGCTATCATAGGTAGAGTTGTATGTCAATTTCATTAAAACGAATTACATAGATTGTCAATGAAAAAACAATCAGCTATAATACAGACGAGACATTTTGGGTGAAGCGGCAGACAGACAATGGGCAAAACAGGATGAATGTAAAAATGTACAGAAAGATAATATCCCTGATTGAAAAGCTGGAAGCGCGGCATTGTCTGGCGCTCGAGGA
>CANQIW010000324.1 GCA_947624055.1 uncultured Lachnospiraceae bacterium | reverse complement strand
TAAGAAGCGTCCGCGAACGACTGGACATTCCCCTCGTTGTCGCTCAGGAAATACCAGGTCGGCGAGATCACGTTCACGCCGGTCATATGCTCGATATCCTTTTCCAGCTCCGCGTTCATCTCCGGGTAATCAATCTGGTGCCAGACAAGGTTCACACGCCCCTCCTGCCGGATCGACGGATATTCCGCGTAATAGTATGTGTCCGTCACTGCCGTCTCCGGCTCTTTGTCCAGCCGGCTGTTCTGCACATATCCGATATAGCCGTCCGGCGTCAGGATCTGTGACCACTTCTGCATCTGCTCCAGCACCGTGACCTGCGTCCCGGCATTTATCTTCGTGAGAATCGGGCTCTTGATCCCGCCGCGGTAGCGCACCGCGCTGCTCCGCTTCATTCCGGCCGTCCTGATCTGCGTGCTCCCGAAGGTCACGAGCACGCGCGGCGGCGCGTCGAACAGCTCACACTTCAGATCGGAATACTGCTGCATAAAGTTCGCCGAGAGGAACATCCCCGCGGACGTTGTCTTCAGCACCTCATATCCGGCGTCAAAGCTCTCGCCGTCCACCGTGTACGCCGTGCTGTTCGGCGCAAACTCAAAGAGCTGCTCCGCCGTTGTAAACAGCAGCAGCCCGACCGACGCGTCCCAGTGGAAACGAGAATTCAGCTCCCGCTGCACCAGCGTGTAATCGATGTACACACTCCCGTCGAGAACCAGCGCGCGCTCCTGCGCCACATGATCCTGTACGATCACGGCCGCTTCGTTCTCTCCGAGCGCCCCGAAATAATCCTCCGCGCTCATGCGCTTACTGCTCGGTGTATATTTCACGATGCACACCACAAGGATCGCGAGGAGTCCGAGCCCCGCGATCACTGCGGCAAGCGTATGAAACGTTCTGTTGTCTGATTTCATTTGCCGTACTTCCCCCTTCAAAACGTCCGGCCCCGCGCCGTCTTACCCGGACGCGGTTCCTGTTATCCGAAACATCTTATCATATTCTCGCGTGATCCGTCATGTTTTCCGGCATTATTTCATAAAAAAATAAGAAAGTGCATAAGGGAATACCGGTTTCGGCTGCTTTCCTTTCTTAAGATTCCGGCTTGTCCGTGATCCTGATAAAGTGGATCTCCGTAATCCGGTCCGCCTCATCGCCGACGAAATCGCGCATATAATCGGAATCCTCCGAGATCCTGCATGCCCTGACAATATCCTCGGCACTGCTCGGACGATTCCCGAGATACAGATGTGTTCCTTCTCTTTCGTAATTCCGAAGCTCCTTTAAAAGAGCGTTCGTCCGATACGTATGCGGTCTGTGTCCTTTTTTGTTCAATTTGCTCCTTTGTGCGCCGCGAAAAGCAGGGAGGTGTGATTTTGTTTCAAAAACGTGATATATTATTACGGTGACCCGCCTTTCCGGAGCAGGTTTCAGTTTAAGAAAATATTAACTTGCGCAAAAAACAGAAATTGATTATAATGCGTAAAAGAAGTCTGAAAGGGTGATAAAACTGCCATTTTCGGGGTATGTACAGCAGTCCTCCGCTCAGACGGCGCAGGACATGATCCGCCGGGATCAGCATCCTCCTTTCCTTTGGTATCAGCAGTGTATTACAGCCTTTCTGTTGTATATTATAGTTAATATGAGCATTTTTAGCAAGCCTTTTTTTTGAATTCTTTCGAAAAAATACATTTATATCATCCTGATGGCACTACATGGCTGAACTGTAACATTTTATCCACTTTACATATCGGCCTGAATGCGTATATAATAGTAATGACAAAAGTGTTTCTTTCGTTTAGTTTCTCACCGGGTAAGGAAGTGATTGAATGAAGATTGAAAAGATCAACGACAGGCAAATTCGCTGCACCCTGACAAGAGAAGATCTTGCAAACAGAGAAATCAAGCTGAGCGAGCTCGCATATGGCTCGGACAAAGCCAAGGCGCTTTTCCAGGACATGATGCAGGTCGCCGCACAGGATTTTGGTTTTGAAGCGGACAATACTCCGCTTGTCATAGAAGCAGTTCCGGTCTCCATCGACTCACTGATTCTGATCATCACAAAGGTCGATGACCCGGAGGAGCTCGACACCAGGTTTTCGCGCTTCTCACCGGAGGATCCCTCGCAGTCGGAAAGCTATTCTCTCTCCGACCTCAGGGACCGGATCGAGGGAGCCGACGACATTCTCGGCCTGATCAAGAAAATCTCCGAGGCGCGCAAGCGCGCAGCGCAGCAGGCGCAGAAGCAGGCACAGCAGGCGGAAGCCTCACAGTCCGATTCCATTGAGGAGGACGAAGAGGTGCGCAGGCTGACACGCTTCTATCTGTTCCAGTCGCTCGACGACGCGATCCGCGCGGCAGGCGTGCTGGGAGCTGTCTACGACGGCCCGAACGCCCTGTACAAGAATCCGGAGAACGGCGAATATTACCTTCTCCTCGAAAAGGCGGAAAACTCCGCGGAGCAGTTCAACAAAATCTGCAACGTCCTCTCCGAGTACGCGTCGTCCTGCAAGTTCACGCCGGGGCTGGAGGCGCACTTCTCCGAACATATGGAGACGATCCTCGCGGACCATGCGCTGCAGAGCCTGTACGAGCTGAGATAACTTCTGCTGCA
>CANQIW010000323.1 GCA_947624055.1 uncultured Lachnospiraceae bacterium | reverse complement strand
TCCATCTCGTATCTGACGGAGATGTTCGTACATTCGGTCGGACCGTATTTATTCAGGATCTGCGGCGCCGTGCTCACGATATCGTTCAGCGCCTCGCCCATCAGGGCGACATAGCGCAGCTTCAGGTCAAATTCTGTCACGATCATCCGTCCGATCGTCGTGGTGAACCCGCCCCCGGTGATCCGGTTGTCATTTAAGAACCGGTAAATCAGCTCCGGCTCACGCCGTATATGCTCCGGCATGAGAAAGATCTGCGCGCCTGCCGCAAGCGGCGGATAGACGTCCTCAATGTGCGAGTCAAAGGAGAAGGAAAAATGATGTCCGATCCTGTCCTCGTGCGTCAGCCTGTTATATTTTGCCGTCGCGACGGTATAATTCATCAGCGCGGCGTGATGGATCACCACGCCCTTGGGTCTTCCCGTGCTTCCGGAGGTATAGATCATGTAGGCGAAGGACTCCGGCCGCGCGGCGCTCGCAAATTTTTCCGCCGCGCGGGAAGCGCCGGCCGTGATCGCCTTTACATCCTCCCCGGTCAGCACAAACTTCGCCTGCGCGTTTTCCAGCATATAGCGGATCCTCTCCTCCGGGTAGGCAAGGTCGATCGGCACATAGGCGGCTCCCGCCTTATGGATACCAACGACAGCGATCACAAATTCCTTTACGCGGTCCATCTTCAGCGCCACAAAGCTGTCGGGCTTCGCGCCGTTTTCCACAAGATAGCGGGCCAGGACGTCGGACTGCTCATCCAGCTCCCGGTAGGTGACGCTGCCCTCGCTGTCTGTCACCGCGGCGCTGTCCGGATATTTCTCCACGCTTGCCGCAAACAGATCCAGCCAGGTCGCGTTCGGATCCACTTCCAGCGGATCGCCCGCCGAGAGGGCGCAGATTTTTGCCTTGTCGTCCTCGCTGACTCTCGGGAGACGGACAAGCGGCTCATCCGGCCTGTCTGCCATTCCTTTCGCCAGAACACAGAACAGCCCGCCCACCTGCCTGATCTGCGCGTCGGCGTAAAGGGCTTTGTCATAACTAAGGTGCAGGCAGAGCTCTCCCGCCTCTGTCACAGACGCGGCGACATTCAGCTCGCCATAGTTTTCCTCTCTGATCAGCGCCGGCGTGATGGCAATCTTCTGCTTTTCCGGCTCCAGCTCCGTTTCTCTCTCCGCGCCGCTTCTGTAGTTCTCAAAGGCGAGCACGGTCTGCAGAAGCTGCTTTCCGAGAGCGGTCTGCTGCTGGATACGGGACAGCCCGCAGTAATCGTATTCATTGCTCCTTGCCGCCTGCTGCTGCAGCTGGCCGAGCAGCTGCCTTGCGGTGAGGGTTTCGTTCGCCGTCACCCGCACCGGAACGGAATTGATAAACAGACCGGTCAGCCTGCTGACGTCCGTATCGGACTTATCGCGCCCGGACACCACCTTGGCAAAGACCACGTCATCCGTGTTGCCCCAGGTCATGAGCACCAGACCCCACAAGAGCTCCACGCCGTTGCTGATGGTGGCTTTTTCCTCCTTGCACAGACCGGCGAGGCGTCCCGTGATCTCCCTGCCGAGGGTGACGATCACCTCTCCGTCTGCGGAGGATATCGATGCAGACGGAAGCGCGTCTGATGTCGATGCCGTCACAGCGTTGTTTTCAGCCGGCACCGTAGTCGAAACAGCCTGTGCTGCGCCCGGTGCCATGTCCGCGCCTGATGCAGCCTGCGCCATGCCTGAGATCGACGCCGCGGACACGTCCTCCGGCGTCTCGCAGGCAGGGATCTCCGCCCGGGTCTCATAGTCGCTCAGGAGCTCTCCCCAGTATTTCAACGCTTTGTTTTCATCCAGTTCCAGAATCTGTCTGACGTACCGCTCGTGCAGGCCGTCAAAAGATTCGTGTGTTTCTTTCCGGCCACTCTGAGCCGTGCCGCCGACCTCTTCTTTTAAGAATGCGAACAGATCCGCCATATAGTTCTGCAGGCTCCAGCCGTCTACGATGATGTGATGCACCGCGGTGATCAGATAGCAGCCGCCGTTCTTTTCCAGGCACACCAGCCGGAACAGCGGCTTCGCTGCAAGATCGTCAAAGGCCGAGCGAAGCAGCTCTTCCCGGATCTCCTTCGCCCGCTCAAACGGATCCCTGCCGTCTGCTTTGACCACATCGAACGGCAGGGCGCGGTCTGTGATGACCTGCCGGGGAACCGTCACGTTTTCATACACAATGGCAGCGCGCAGCACTTCGTATTTCCTGCCTAAGCGCTCCAGCGCCCGGCCAAGCTGCGCCTGCGTCGGGAGCGCGTTCATCTCAAAGATATTGACCAGGCGGTACGCCGGCGCCTCCGGTTCCGAGACGTGCTTAAAGAGGATCCCCTCCTGCGTCGGAAGAAGCGGATAGATCCTGCTGATATGCTCGCCCCTTGCGGCAAACTCCGCCGCCACCGTCTGAAATTCCTCCCGGCTCCACTCGTTCTCCCCAAGATCCGTGGCGGTGGTGACCGTCTGAGCGCAGCTATGCAGAAACGCCAGAATACGCTCCGTCTGCGCGAGGATCTCCCGCGCAAGCTTCTCCGCCTCAGCGCGTGCGCAGCTCGCCTCATTGTACTGCAAAAACAGCCGGAAACAGCCGCCCGTGACCATGCAGTTGATGGAGAGATCCGGCTCAAAGCA
>CANQIW010000322.1 GCA_947624055.1 uncultured Lachnospiraceae bacterium | reverse complement strand
AGCTCTCTCGCTATCTCCGAACGCGGATTGGTGAAGACCTCGCTGACTCTGCCCTCCTCCGCGATCCTGCTCTGATCCAGCACCGCGACCCTGTCGCAGATCTGGTAGATGACCTTCATCTCATGCGTGATCACGATAATGGTCACGCCCAGCGTCTGGTTGATCTTTTTCAGCAGCTCCAGGATCGACCGGGTCGTGTTTGGATCCAGGGCGGAGGTCGCCTCATCGCAGAGCAGATACTTGGGGTTCGTTGCCAGAGCGCGGGCGATGGCTACGCGCTGTTTCTGCCCGCCGGAGAGCTGGGATGGAAAGGATTCCGCCCGATCCGAAAGGCCTACGAGCTTCAAAAGCTCCGTCGCCCTCTCACGCGCCGCCGCGCGCTTCACCCCGGACACTTCCAGAGGGAAGGTAACATTGCGGAGCACAGACCGCTGCTCCAGCAGGTTGAAACCCTGAAAGATCATGCCGATCGATCTGCGCAGGCTCAGCAGACTTTTCCGGTCAAATTCGGTGATATCCTCCCCGTCTATGAAAACATGTCCCGACGACGGTTTTTCCAGAAGATTTACGCAGCGCACCAGAGTGCTTTTTCCTGCCCCGGACAGCCCGATGATCCCGAATATCTCGCCGTCCTGTACGGACAGGTTGATGTCCTTCAGGGCGACGATCTCTCTGTCCGCGGTTTTGTATGTTTTTCCGAGATGCCGAAGTTCGATCATACGTCCTTTTCCTTTCAGCTCCGGGAGACAAAGGCCTCCCGGAGATCCACGTTTTACTGAATTGCCACGATCCCGGCGCCGGTCTGTTCGTTGTACTGGTCTACCACGCCGTCCTGGAGCGCTTTCACCAGAGCCTGAATGGCAGGATCATTCTCATCTCCGTTGCGAACCGCAACGATATTGGCATAAGTCTGCGCGGCGTCGCCGGAAGCGTCCTCGATCGCCAGGGCGTCCGAGGTCTTGAATCCAGCCCCGAGCGCGTAATTGTAGTTGATCACGGCAATCGTGCCGTCGTCGCTGTTCTGCAGCAGGGACGGGATTGCGTCGGCCTGCGCAGCCAGAATCTCGTATCCGTTGTCATTCACGATATCCAAGATCGTGACGCCGGACTCCACGGACGCGTCCTCCGGCAGCTCCACCAGTCCTTCCTGCGCAAGAAGGAGCAGGGCTCTGGTCTGGTTGGAATCGTCATCCGGGACAATGATGGTCGCGCCGTCTGCCAGATCGCTCAGATCGGTCACGCTGGAGCTGTAGATCCCGAAAGGTTCATAGTGGATCAGCCCGGCAGAGACCAGATCCGTTCCGTTCGATTCGTTGAAGCTGTTCAGATACGGCGTGTGCTGGAAATAGTTCGCGTCCAGAGTGCCATCCTGCAGTGCGGTGTTGGGGAGCACATAGTCGTCGTAGATCACGATCTCAAGATCGATCCCCTGCTCTGCGAGCACCGGCTTCACCAGCTCGAGAAGCTCCGCATGCGGCGTCGAGCTTGCGCCGACCGTAAGCGTGACGCGCTCCGACGCATCCGTGTCCGCCGCCTCGCTGCTGTCCTCCGTCTCGGCGTTCTCCGCCGCTTCTTCTCCCTCAGAAGGCTCTCCGCCCTCCACCACAAGGCTTTCCTCATAATCAAGGCCGTAGGTATCCGCAAGTGTTTCCTCATAATCCTTATGGAAGAAGTTCTCCGACGCAAGGGATTTGATCTCATCGTTGATCCAGTTCAGCAGAGATTCGTTACCCTTTGACACGGCCGGAGCGATGGTGTCCTGGCTGCCCAGGGACGGAATGCCCACCGTGTAACCCGGATTCTGGAGGGCGTAGGCGATCACCTCGGTGTTGTCGTTTGCCCACGCGGCTGCGTTCCCGTTCTCGAGAGCGTTTTTGGCGTTTGCGTAGGTGTCATATTTCTGAAGCTTGATCTCCGGGTTGTTCTCGATCAGATAGGTCTCGGCGGTCGTCCCCGAGATCACGATGACTTCATCGTCGTCTTCGAGCTGGGAAAGGTCCGTGATCACACGGCTGTCCGGGGATACCACGCCAAGCGCGACGTTCATGTACGGCAGAGCGAAGTCCACCTTCTCGGCGCGCTCGTCGGTCACGGTGAAGTTCGCCAGGATGATATCCACCTTGCCAGTCTCCAGATACTCTACCCGGTTGGCCGCCTCTGTGGACACATAGTTGATCTCCACGCCAAGGTCTTCCCCGATGCGCTCCGCAAAATACACGTCGTAGCCCTGATAGTCTCCGTTTTCATCTACGTATCCGAACGGATTTTTGTCGGAGAAGACGCCGATATTGATCGTTCCGCTCTCCTTGATCTCATCGAGCGTGCGGTAGACGGCATCAGAATCGTCCGCGAACGCCGTCAGTGAAAATGCCAACACAAATGTGAATAATAACGCAAAAACATATTTTAACTTTTTCATAATAATTTCCTCCCTGGGGCTTACCCCACTATATTGTTTTCGGTTGACGAGCTTTGCGCTCAAAAGTAAATGTGTTCAAAAATTTTTTCACGCGCTCTGTTTGGGGATGATCAAAAAATTCTTCCGGCGTTCCCTCCTCGCAGATCCTTCCGTCGTCGAGAAAGACCACCCGGTCCGCGATCGCTCTCGCGAACTGCATTTCATGGGTCACGACAAGCATTGTCTTC
>CANQIW010000321.1 GCA_947624055.1 uncultured Lachnospiraceae bacterium | reverse complement strand
AATCCTTGCCGTAGCGGCGCGCGAGTTCCTTCCACAGATGGATGAAGCTGTCCTGCAGCTCGATGTTCTGGAAGAAGGCGTCCGGATCCGGCACGGCCTGCGTGTCGAACATGTAGCCCTTCGTCTTATGTACGTCGAGGATGATGTGCAGGCCGCACTCCCTGCACCAGGCGATGCAGTTGTCGATGAGCGCGAAGCCGTCCTCGATAAATGTGTCGTCCTCATTCATGACGACGTCGTAGTCGATCGGCAGACGCACATGATCGAGTCCCCAGCCGGCAATCTGCTCGATATCCTGTTTTGTGATGAATGTGTCAAAATGCTCTTTGCTGCGGCTGACGCACTGGGAGACCCACCCGCCCAGATTGACGCCCCGCTGAAAACCTTCGAATTTTCGCATATGTATATCCTCCAAAATACAAAAATTTTTGATACATCAACAAATAAAAAGAGAAATGAAAATAAATAAGCCCGCCTTGTACTTGACCCTACCAGGCAGGCTTTAGTCTAACAGCTTGGAGGTCGACCACTTTGTGGGCGGTTGTTTCCTCTTTTGTCCGTACTATAGCATATACGTTTTTTCGTGTCAAGGTTAAGAAGCGCCTTTTCTCACACGCTTTCTCACACGTAATCGAAATCTCCGACATACATTCTGCGAAGCTCGGTCGGTGTGCAGCCGGTCAGCTGTTTGAACATGCGCAGGAACGAGGACAGGTTGGAGAAGCCGCACTGCAGCGCCACCTCGAGCACGGAGTAATTCTGATCCACGAGCAGCTTTTTCGCGTGCGCGATGCGCTTCTGGTTCAGATATTTATAAAAGGAAGTGTCCGCGTACTGCTTGAACAGCCGTGTGAAGTGGTACTTGGAAAAACCGGCAAGGGCGGCGACATCCTCCAGCGTGAGCTGTTCCGCGAAATGGTCGTTGATGTAATTGCAGATGAAGAGGAATTTGTCCATGTATTCCTTCTGCTTGTCGTTTTTTACCTCGAAGTGCTGCTGCGCGATCTCGGCCTGACAGCGGCCGACCAGCACCAGGATCTCGATAAACTTGGAAGCGATGCAGGACTCGGCGTACAGAGGCTGGCCGAAATATTCATCCCGGATATCCAGCATGAGCTGACGCACCCGCGCGTGGATCTGCGGGTATTCTTCCGGCGTGACAAGGATCGCCGGGCTGATCATCGAGATGATGACATTTGCCTCCTTGCTGTCGATCAGCGTGAGGCCGGGCTGGAAGATAACGCGCACACCCTTCGGCGGGGCGAACAGCTCGTGCAGCACGCCGGGACAGATGATCAGGACGTCGCCTTCGCGCAGGTTGAACTCCCGGTCGCCGCAGACGGCGCGGTAGCCGCTCTGCGTGGGCATGATCAGCTCGAACGGCGTGTGCCAGTGCGGCGGGTAGTTCTCATACTCGTCGTTGTTGTAGAGCTGAAGCTGCATGTTCTTTTTGTAGTTGACGGTCTCGTGCAGGCCGCTCAGATTTTCGATCAAGTTGGATCCCTCCCAGAATGATGTGATGCTGCGATGGAAAGCTGCCGTGTGGACGGCTCTGTGCCTGCGCATCCGGATCCGCCCGGCATTGGAATTCCATGGCAATTTTTATAGTATGAGAAATTGCGAAAACAACGTTTTCTGTTACTATAACAAAATTACAAAAAAAACTCAATGACAAATTGAATCATCGTGATTTTCTGCAAGAATCCGGAGAAGCCATTGTAAAAATGTATAAAAAATGAGCTTTTAATTTGGACATTTCTAACAATTGAAAAAAATTTATCAAATATCAGAGCAATAATTTGGAGCTACACAGCAATAATTAAAAAGAATAAACGCAGGAATTCTGCTATAGTAAATCTATCGTAACACGTAAATCATATCAAAAGGAGGATTAGCAATGAAAATGAGAAAATGGATTTCAGTCGCCCTGACGGCAGCCATGGTTGGCAGTATGGCGGTGGCAGCGCTTCCGGTACAGGCGGACGAGCCGGTAGAGATTACCTGGATGTTCTGGGATGACCTCGAGGCAACCACAGACACGACTTCCCTCGGCTACGCGGACGTTATCAATCGTTTCAACACCGAGTATGAGGGACAGTACCACGTAACTCCGATCACCACGAACCTTGAGGAGTACGACGGAAAGCTCAACGCTCTGATCGCGGCGGGCGACACACCGGATCTGTACATCTGTAACCCGGGCCCGAACATGGACGTATACGTAGAGGCGGGCGCAGCTGCGGATCTCACCGACATCCTTCAGAATCAGGAAGCTGACTGGTACGCAACGTTCACGGACGGCATCTTCGACAGAATGACCTACGACGGAAAGATCATGGGCATTCCGACCTGCTTCCAGGCGGCATGCGTATTCTACAACACCGAGCTGTTTGAGCAGGCGGGTGTGGAAGTTCCGACTACATACGATGAGCTGCTCACGGTCTGCCAGACCCTTCAGGATGCAGGCATCACTCCGATCTCCTGTTCCGCCGGCACGGCATGGTGCCTGTCCATGATCGCAGGTTATCTCTGCGACCGTCAGGGCGCTGATCTTGAGGCGATTGCAAACCATGAGGCGAACTGGACGGACGATGTGTTCGTACAGGCAGCTACGAAGCTTCAGGAGCTCTCCAAGTACTTCCAGCCGAC
>CANQIW010000320.1 GCA_947624055.1 uncultured Lachnospiraceae bacterium | reverse complement strand
CGGCGGGACGGGCAGCGCCAAGACCAGCCTGGTGAACCTGATCAGCCGCCTCTACGACGTCAGTTCCGGCGAGATCCTTGTCGGCGGCCACAATGTCAAGGATTACGATATGGAAGTCCTGCGCAACCAGGTGGCGGTCGTGCTCCAGAACAACGTCCTGTTCTCCGGTACGATCTACGAGAACCTGCGCTGGGGCGACAAGAACGCGACCGACGAAGAATGCCAGGAGGCCTGTAAGCTCGCCTGCGCCGACGATTTCATCCGGGCGTTCCCGGACGGCTACAATACTTACATAGAGCAGGGCGGCACGAACGTCTCCGGCGGACAGAAGCAGCGTCTGTGTATCGCGCGTGCGCTTTTGAAGAAACCGAAGATCCTGATCCTCGACGACAGTACGAGCGCCGTGGACACCGCGACCGACGCTCGCATCCGCAGGGCGTTCCGCGAGGAGATCCCGAACACGACGAAGCTGATCATCTCGCAGCGCATCTCCAGCGTGCAGGACTCCGACCGCATCATCGTCATGGAGGAAGGCCGCATCCACGGCTTCGGCACGCACGACGAACTGCTTAAGTCCGACAGCATTTACCAGGAGGTCTACGAGTCGCAGACGGGCGGCGGCGGAGACTTCGACGAGAAAGGAGAGGATTGATATGCCAGGACCGATGAACCGCGTTCCGCGCGGACAGAAACCGACGGTAGCCCATCCGGGCAAGCTTCTGATGCGGCTGATGGCATACATCTTCCGCGATTATAAGATCCACTGTATTTTTGTGTTCCTCCTGATCTTCGCGGGCGTCATCGCCAACGTACAGGGAACCATGTTCACCAAGAGCCTGATCGACAATTACATCGCCCCGTTCCTCGGCAGCGAGCACCCGGATTTCTCGCCGCTCGCGCACGCGATCGCGCGCGTGGCCTGCTTTTACCTGATCGGCGTCGTCTCCACCTTCGCGTACAACCGCATCATGGTGACGGTGACGCAGGGCGTGCTGCGCAATCTGCGCGACGAGCTGTTTGAGCACATGGAGAAGCTGCCGATCCGCTACTTCGACACGCACCAGCACGGCGATATCATGTCCGTCTACACGAACGACATCGACACGCTGCGCCAGATGGTCAGCCAGAGCATCCCGCAGATCATCAACAGCGCGTTCACGATCGTCAGCGTCCTTGTGAGCATGCTGATCCTGAGCATCCCGCTCACGCTTGTGACGCTCGTGATGGTCGGGCTGATGCTGATCTGCACGCGCTACGCGACGAGCCGCAGCGGCAGATACTTCCGCGAGCAGCAGAAGAATCTGGGCGCGGTCAACGCTTACATTGAAGAATCCATCAGCGGCCAGAAGGTCGTCAAGGTCTTCTGCCACGAGGAGGAAAACATCCGGAAGTTTACCGAGCTGAACGACAAGCTCTTCTACAGCGCGGATCAGGCCAACACTTTCGTCAACTTCTTAGGCCCGATCAACGCGCAGATCGGCAACATCAACTATGTGGTCTGCGCCATTGTCGGCGGAATCCTCGCGCTGAACGGCTTCGGCGGCTTCACGCTCGGCGGCCTCGCGAGCTTCCTGACCTTCAACAAGAGCTTCAACGGACCGATCAACCAGGTCAGCCAGCAGTTCAACGCCATCGTCATGGCGCTCGCCGGCGCGAACCGCATCTTCCGCCTGCTCGACGAGAAGCCTGAGGTAGACAACGGCTACGTGACGCTCGTCCACGCCAAGGAAGAAAACGGCAGGCTCACGGAGAGCGCGACGCGCACCGGGCGCTGGGCATGGAAGCACACGCACCAGGCGGACGGCAGCGTCGACTACGTGGAGCTGCGCGGGGACGTGGTCTTCGACGGCGTGGATTTCGGCTACACCGACGACAAGATGGTGCTCCACGATATCAAGATGTACGCGACGCCGGGCCAGAAGATCGCCTTCGTCGGCTCGACCGGCGCAGGCAAGACGACGATCACGAACCTGATCAACCGTTTCTACGACATCCAGGACGGCAAGATCCGCTACGACGGAATCAACATCAACAAAATAAAAAAGGCGGATCTGCGCCGCTCCCTCGGGATCGTGCTGCAGGATACCCACCTTTTCACAGGTACTGTCAAAGAAAATATTCGCTTCGGCAAGCTGGACGCCACCGACGAGGAGGTCGTCGCGGCCGCGAAGCTCGCGAACGCGGACGGCTTTATCCGCCGGCTGCCGCAGGGCTATGACACGATGCTCACCGGCGACGGCGCGAACTTAAGCCAGGGCCAGCGCCAGCTCCTCGCGATCGCGCGGGCGGCCATCGCGGATCCGCCGGTGCTGATCCTCGACGAGGCGACCAGCTCCATCGACACCCGCACCGAGCCGCACGACCTTCGTCATAGCCCACCGTCTCTCCACCGTGCGCAACTCCGATTGCATCATGGTGCTCGAACAGGGCCGCATCATCGAGCGTGGCACACACGATCAGCTCATCGAGGAGAAGGGAAAGTATTACCAGCTGTACACCGGAAACAGCGTGGTGGCGTAGCTCCTCCAGCTGCTTTGCCGTGTCTTCGTAGAAACGGAACACAAAATTGCCTGCAAGCAGGCAATTTGTGTTCCGCTATTTTTTTATACCCGTCCGAGCTTCTCCGCGAAGCGGTGCAGCGCGTCCGGAAT
>CANQIW010000319.1 GCA_947624055.1 uncultured Lachnospiraceae bacterium | reverse complement strand
GCCCGCGGACGCGCCCGGGAGGATCCTCGGGGAGGATATCATCTGGTTTCAGGAGCTGGGCATCAAGGTACCGGACTATGTGGAGAAGGCGCTGAAGCGGGGCATGGAGATCCAGACCAGGGACCGCATCCAGGATATGGGCGAGCTGTACAGGCGGCTGTTCCGGACGGGTGGCGACGAGGATATGGATGACGACGGGGACGGCAGCGGCAGCAGCGATGGCAGCGGCGGAGGCCATGTCGGCAGAACTTATATTGGCGATGGTCATATCGATAAGAATCATTCTGACGGAGGTCATACCGGCAATGAGTATGGCGTGAGCGGCGGCGATAGAAGAAAGAATGATTCGGGCGACGGAAAAAGCGACGCCAGGAGACGTCTCTTACTCCTTGGCGGCGCGGCCGTGCTCCTTGTGCTCGCGGCGTTTGCCGGGTGGAAGCTGCTGCGCGGCGGACAGGGCGGCAGGCCGGGTCAGCCGGAGACGGAGCTTGTGTCGGAATCGTCCGGGACAGAGACGGAGCCGGTATCGGAGACAGGCGCGGCAGGTTCGGAGGAGTCCGAGCCGGTATCCGGGCTGTCCGCGGATCTGATCACCGGAGCCTGCGGCGACCAGATGTCTTATACATTCGATCCGGACACGGGAGAACTCGTGTTTTCGGCCGAGGGAGAGGATCAGGAAATGTGGGATTTCTGTACTCCGGACGAAGCGGAGAGCCCGGATCATGAATGGCAGAAGGAGCTTCCCTGGTGGGAGTACCGCGATTCAATCGTGAAAGCGGTGATTCCGGAGAATGTCATCTGCGTCGGACAGAACGCGTTCTCTTACTGCCCGAACCTGAGGCAGGTCGACGGCATGGAGAACCTGATCTATATTAATGACAATGCGTTCGCGTACACGCAGCTTGAGAGCGTGACGTTTGGCGATCAGCTGTACCGGATCGGGTACAGCGCGTTCGAGGGCTGCCGGGACCTGAAGGAGATCGAGCTTCCGGAATCCGTGGAAGCAGTGAACTCCGGCGCCTTTGCGGGCTGCGGGCTCACGAAGGCAATCATTCACGGAAAGCCGGAGCTGGATCAAGATGCGTTCGGTATAACGTTCAAATTATGGGAGCCCTCCGGCCTCGAGGAGCCTCTTGGCGGCCCGATGATCTTCGCGGAGAGAGGATCGAAGGCGGAGGCATTCGCGGAGGAATTGCAGCTTCCGTTCGTCCCGCTGGGGCAGGAGCCCGAGCCCACGCTGAGCGGGCAGTGCGGGGAGGATGTGTACTGGGAGCTTGATCTGGAGAGCGGCGTGCTCACGCTGAGCGGCGAGGGCGAGCCCTGGAGGTACAGGACAACATCGGAGGATACGGATGCGATAGGGAGCGGTCCCGGATGGTCGAGTTACCGGAACTTCATCCGGAAGGTGGTCGTGGAGCCGGGGATCACGAAGCTCACAAGCGGCCTCTTCACCAACTGCGTCAACCTGACGGAGTTCGACTTCGGAACGGTGGAGGAGATCGATGTGAATGCGATCACGAATTCGGGACTGGTTTCGGTGGAATTTCCGGAGACGCTGCGCAGGATTGTGGATTACGGGCTTCAGCACAATCTGTATCTTGAGTCGGTCGTGATTCCCGAGAGTGTGGAAGAGCTGACGATTCCGTTCGCCTACTGCAAGAACCTGAAGGAGATCACGATCCTGGGCAATCCGACCTTCCTGGACATGAATTCGGAGGACGCCCCGGGCTCCACGAGCATGGTCTACGACGGGAATCCGGTTATATTGCCGGAAGACGAGGCCAGGGATGAGAACATCACGATCCGGGCTCACAAAGGCGGCACGGCGGAAGAGTACGCCGAGAAGTACGGCAATCCGTTCGTGGCATTGGATGAGGAAGAGTAGCGACGGGGGATTGGACAATGGCGAATCAATGGTATCAGCTGCCGCCCGGGACGATCGTCGGAGGACGGTACCATATCGAAAAAGTGCTGGGCGAGGGCGGCTACGGGATCAGCTATTACGGGACGGATCTGCGGCTGAAGCTGCCGGTGGCGGTCAAGGAATACTATCCGGGCTTCTGGGCCACCCGGGACTGCAGGGAGAGTCTTGACGTGAAGCGCTCTCAGGCGCAGGAGGAGAGCTATTCGCAGGGGCTTGCGCGCTTCGAGGATGAGGCGCTGACGCTCGCGCAGTTTCACATGGTTCCGGAGATCGTGCTTGTGAGGGATTATCTGGAAGAGAACGAGACGGGCTACCTGGTGATGGAGTACCTGGACGGGCAGAATCTCAAGCAGATGACGGACGGCTTCGGCGGACGCATCCCGCCGGAGATCCTGATGCCGCTGATGGAGTCTCTGATCCTCGCGGTGCAGAAGGTGCACGAAAAAGGCCTGATTCACCGTGACATCAGTCCGGACAATATCATGATGCTGGAGAATGGCCATGTGAAGCTGCTCGATTTCGGGAATGCGCGCGACGTGACAGAGGATCGCTCGATGACGCTGGCGATGAAGCAGGGCTTCGCGCCTCCCGAGCAGTACCGCAGCAGGGGGCAGGGGACGTGGACGGACGTGTACAGTCTGTGCGCCACCGTCTATTACTGCCTCACCGGGAAGCTGCCGGTGCAGGCGATGGACCGCCTGACCGGGAAGAAGCTGCCGACGCCCGGCG
>CANQIW010000318.1 GCA_947624055.1 uncultured Lachnospiraceae bacterium | reverse complement strand
TCACAGGCCAGAAGGCGGTCCTGACGAAGGCGAAGAATTCTGTCGCGAACTTCAAGATCAGGGAAGGCATGGCAATCGGATGCAAGACGACGCTGCGCGGTGAGAAGATGTACGATTTCGTAGACCGTCTCATCAACCTCGCGCTTCCGCGCGTGCGTGACTTCAGAGGCGTAAATCCGAACGCGTTTGACGGCAGGGGGAATTACGCGCTGGGTATCAAGGAGCAGCTGATCTTCCCGGAGATCGAGTACGACAAGATCGACAAGGTAAGAGGTATGGACGTGATCTTTGTCACAACGGCGAAGACGGACGAGGAAGCCAGAGAGCTGCTGAGACTGTTCAACATGCCGTTTGCGAGACAGTAAATTAGGAGGAAAATCTCATGGCAAAAACAGCAATGAAAATCAAACAGCAGCGCAAGCAGAAGTTCTCCACGAGAGAGTACACGCGCTGCAGAATCTGCGGTCGTCCGCATGCATACCTGAGAAAGTACGGCATCTGCCGTATCTGCTTCCGCGAGCTGGCGTACAAGGGCCAGATCCCGGGTGTGAGGAAGGCAAGCTGGTGACCGAAAGCAAGTGTTACTGCTTGAAAACGTTATGAATAAGTCTGAATTAGGAGGAAACTATCATGACAATGAGTGATCCGATTGCAGATATGCTTACGAGAATCCGTAACGCAAACACTGCAAAACATGATACGGTAGATGTTCCGGCATCGAAAATGAAAATCGCAATCGCGAATATCCTTCTTGACGAGGGATACATCCAGAAATATGATCTGCTCGAGGATGGCGTGATCAAGACCATCCACATTACGCTGAAGTATGGCGCTGACAAGAATGAGAAGATTATCACCGGTCTGAAGAGAATCTCCAAGCCGGGTCTGCGTGTGTACGCGGGTAAGGACAATCTCCCGAAGGTGCTCGGCGGACTGGGGATCGCGATCCTCTCCACGAACCAGGGCGTCATCACCGACAAGCAGGCACGCAGGCTGCAGGTCGGCGGCGAGGTATTGGCTTTTGTATGGTGAGCGAAGATACCGCATAATCAAAACTGAAAACAGAGGAAGCGTAACGAGGTGCTTCCCCCGAAAATCTAAGTAAGGAGGAACAGGCATGTCACGTATAGGAAGAATGCCAATTGCGATCCCGGCAGGCGTTACTGTCGATATCGCGGAAGGTAACAAGGTTACCGTAAAGGGCCCGAAGGGGACTCTGGAGAGAGTGCTCCCGAAGGAGATGGAAATCAAGATGGAAGACGGTCATGTGACAGTTTCGAGACCGAATGATCTGAAGAAAATGAAATCTCTCCATGGACTTACCAGAACGCTGATCCACAACATGGTGGTGGGCGTCAGCGAGGGTTACACGAAGACCCTGGAGGTGAACGGCGTCGGCTACAGGGCCGCAAAGGCGGGCAAGAAGCTGAGCCTGTCTCTCGGATATTCCCATTCGGTGGATATGGACGATCCGGAGGGCATCACGACTACGGTGGACGGCAACAAGATCATCGTCTCCGGTATCAACAAGGAGCAGGTCGGCCAGTACGCAGCCGAGATCAGAGAGAAGAGAAAGCCGGAGCCGTACAAGGGCAAGGGTATCAAGTATGCGGATGAGGTCATCAGACGCAAGGTTGGTAAGACCGGTAAAAAATAATATAAGGAGAGTGTGAGAATGGTTAGCAAGGAATCGAGATCAAAAGTTCGTTTGAATAAGCATAGAAAAATTCGTAACCGTTTCAGCGGCACTGCCGAGAGACCGCGTCTTGCTGTGTTCCGCAGCAACAACCATATGTATGCCCAGATCATCGACGATACAGTGGGCAACACGCTGGTTTCCGCGAGCACGCTTCAGAAGGATGTCAAGGCTGAGCTTGAGAAGACGAACAACGTCGACGCGGCTGCGCACCTCGGAACGGTGATCGCAAAGAAGGCTCTGGAGAAGGGCATTAAGACAGTGGTCTTCGACAGAGGCGGCTTCATTTACCAGGGCAAGGTCAAGGCGCTGGCTGAGGCAGCCAGAGAAGCCGGACTGGAATTCTAAGAAGGAGGAAATGACACATGAGACATGAGATTATTGATCCGAATCAGTTCGAGCTGACTGATAAGGTCGTGTCGATCAAACGTGTATCCAAAACTGTTAAGGGTGGACGCAACATGCGTTTCACGGCCCTGGTTGTGGTAGGCGACGGCAACGGTCATATCGGAGCCGGACTCGGAAAGGCCACGGAAATCCCGGAGGCGATCCGCAAAGGCAAAGAGGATGCCATGAAAAAGCTGGTTTATGTGGCGAGAAACGACGACGCAAGCGTTCCGCATGATTTCATCGGCAAGTTTGGAGGAGCTTCCGTGCTGCTCAAGAGGGCTCCGGAAGGTACCGGCATCATCGCCGGAGGTCCGGCGCGTAACGTTCTGGAGCTTGCGGGAATCCGCAACATCCGTACGAAATCGCTCGGCTCCAACAACAAGCAGAACGTAGTTCTTGCGACGCTGGAGGCGTTGAAGCAGATGAAGTCCCCGGAGGAAGTCGCAAGACTCCGCGGCAAGTCGATCGAAGAGATCCTGGGATAATAGGAGGATTAAGCCATGGCAGATAAATTGAAGATCACATTGGTAAAATCACCGATCGGGGCCGTTCCGAAGCACCGCGCGACCGTCAAGG
>CANQIW010000317.1 GCA_947624055.1 uncultured Lachnospiraceae bacterium | reverse complement strand
TACTTTATCATGGGGCGCAGCGTCAACAGCAGGAACCGCGTGTTCGTCGAGGACGGCGAGGGAATCCGCACGCAGGCGTTTGATCCGTCGAAGCTGAGCGACCCGAGCCTGATTATCTACGCACCGGTGCGCGTGCTTGGAAATAAGACGATCGTGACGAACGGCGACCAGACGGACACGATCTACGAGGGCATGGACCGGCAGCTGACGTTCGAGCAGTCGCTGCGCAGCCGCGAGTTTGAGCCGGACGCTCCGAACTACACGCCGAGGATTTCCGGCATCATGCATGTTGAGGGCGGGAAATACAGCTACGCGCTCTCCATCCTGAAGAGCAGCAACGGCGATCCGTCGGCCTGCAACCGCTTCACCTTCGCGTACGAGAACTGCGTCGCGGGCGAGGGACATTTTATCCACACTTACAAGTGCGACGGTGATCCGCTCCCGAGCTTTGAGGGCGAGCCGAAGCTGGTGGCAATCCCGGACGACATGGAGGAATTCGCGCAGATGCTCTGGACGAGCCTGAACGAGGACAACAAGGTATCGCTGTTCGTGCGCTACATCGACATTGCGAGCGGGAAGTATGAGTCGAAAATCATAAATAAGAACCAGTAGGAGGATATCGATATGAATGAACTTGCTTTGAAATACGGCTGCAACCCGAACCAGAAGCCTTCCCGCATTTTCATGGAGGACGGCAGTGAGCTCCCGATCAAGGTGCTCTCGGGCAAGCCGGGCTACATCAATTTTCTGGATGCGTTCAACGGCTGGCAGCTCGTGCGCGAGCTGAAGCAGGCGACCGGGCTTCCGGCGGCGACCTCGTTCAAGCATGTGTCTCCGGCCGGAGCGGCGGTAGGGCTTCCGCTTAATGAGACGCTCGCGAAGATTTACTGGGTGGACGACTGCGGTCCGCTCTCCCCGCTGGCCTGTGCGTACGCGAGAGCGAGAGGCGCGGATCGGATGTCCTCGTTCGGCGACTTCATCGCGCTGTCCGACGTCTGCGACAGGGATACGGCGATGCTGATCAGGCGCGAGGTGTCCGACGGCGTGATCGCACCGGGCTACACGGACGAGGCGCTGGAACTTCTCGGACAGAAGAAAAAGGGCAATTACAACGTGATCCAGATCGACGAAAACTACCGTCCGAATCCGATCGAGCGCAAGCAGGTGTACGGCGTGACGTTCGAGCAGGGACGGCAGGAGCTGCCGATCAACGACGCGCTGATCTCGAACTGCGTGACGAAGCAGAAGGAGCTGCCGGAGAGCGCGAAGACGGATCTGAAGATCGCGCTGATCACGCTGAAATACACACAGTCGAACTCCGTCTGCTTCGTGAAGGACGGACAGGCGATCGGCATAGGCGCCGGGCAGCAGTCCCGCGTACACTGCACGAGGCTTGCCGGGCAGAAGGCGGACAACTGGTTCCTGCGCCAGTGCCCGAAGGTGCTGAATCTCCCGTTTTCCGACCACATCACGCGGGCGGAGCGCGACAATGCGATCGACGTCTACATCGGTACGGAGTATATGGACGTGCTCTCCGACGGCGCGTGGCAGAAGGTCTTTACGGAGAAGCCAGAGGTCTTTACCGAGCAGGAGAAGCGCGCGTGGCTGGACCAGATGAAGGGCGTGACGCTTGGATCGGACGCATTTTTCCCATTCTCCGACAATATCGAGCGCGCACACAAGTCCGGCGTTGAGTACATCGCGCAGCCTGGCGGCTCGGTGCGCGACGAGGACGTCATCGCGACCTGCGACAAGTACGGCATGGTGATGGTGTTTACGGGGATACGGCTGTTCCATCATTGACGAGATGCGCATAAATGGTTGACAATGTACGCACAAGTGCGTATAATGTGATTGTCCGGAAGACGCGGAAGACTCGGAAGGCGAGGAGGCGATACTGAATGTCAAAGACGGCGAATATTAATATTCGGATTGATCCGGAGATAAAGATGGGAGCCGAAAAGGTATTTGCCAGTTTCGGTATGACAATTACAGATGCAATCAATATTTTCCTGCACAAGGCAATTATGGAGGGCGGGCTTCCATTTGAGGTCAGACCGCCGCGTTACAATGCGCAGACAGAGGCGGCGTTTCGGGAAGCGCGCGAGATAATCGCGGGACGGATCGATGCACGTAAGTATTCCTCGGCGCAGGAATTGTTCCATGAGTTAGATATGGAAATGGACGGTGAATGATGCTGGAGCTGGTCACGACCGGTCAGTTTCGCAGGGACTACAAACAAGCAAAGAAACGTGGTTACGATATGTCCTTGCTGGAAACGGTCATTGATATGTTACTGGCAGAGAAAACCCTTGAGGAACGCTACCGCGACCATAAACTGACGGGGAAATACAAAGGATTCAGAGAATGTCATGTTCTCCCGGATTGGCTGCTGATTTATGCGGTTGACAGAGAGAAACTGATTTTGACGGCCTCCCGAACCGGAAGCCACTCTGATTTATTGGAATAGTACAGACAAAATGAAAGGGATTCTGCTCATCGGAAACGGTGGGAGGAATCCCTTGTTATTTTTATATAGAATTCTATTTTGTTTTGCTGTTGTGCACCGTGAGCGCCGCCTCCACAAACCCTCGGAACAGCGGATGCGGGCGGTTCGGGCGGGACTTGAGCTCCGGATGCGCCTGTGTGCCGATGAAGAACGGGTGATCCTTCAGCTCGATCATCTC
>CANQIW010000316.1 GCA_947624055.1 uncultured Lachnospiraceae bacterium | reverse complement strand
AAATAGCGAGGGAGCTGATACTGCCCGAGCGGATCGGGGCTTCGTGGCAGAAGAACAGTTCCACAGAGCAGCAGGAGAACAGTTCCACAGAGCAGCAGGAGAACAGTTCCACAGAGCAGCAGGAGGAGGTGTAGCTGATGTTTTCTGAAATGCTCATAAAACTGTGGGAAAACGGAATCATTCAGATGGGGATCTGGGAGACCATTTATATGACGGTACTTTCTTCCCTGATCGCCTATGTGATCGGACTTCCGCTGGGCGTGATCCTGCATATCACAGACGCGGAAGGGATCTATCCGCTGCGCTGGGTAAACCGCATCCTCGGCCTGTTCGTCAATTTTTTCCGAAGCATACCGTTCATCATACTGATGGTCGCCATGCTGCCGGTCGCGAAGCTGATCGTCGGGGTCAGTCTGGGAAACAGGGCGATGATTGTGATGCTCGTGATCGCCGCCTCCCCTTATGTGGCGAGGATGGTGGAAAGCTCTCTGAAGGAAGTAAACGCGGGCGTGATCGAGGCGGCGCAGTCGATGGGAGCGAATAATTTTCAGCTTGTGTGGAAGGTGCTTCTTCCGGAGGCGAAGCCCTCGCTGATCGTCGGGTCGGTGATCTCGATGGTGACGGTTCTGGGATACTCCGCGATGGCGTCGACCATAGGCGGTACCGGGCTGGGTCAGATTGCCATCAGCTATGGCCATCAGCGTTTCAATCCCGACGTCACCTGGTGCTGCGTCATCCTTACGGTGATCATCGTCCAGGTCATTCAGGAGGTCGGGACATGGATCGCGCACAAGACAGACAAGAGGTACAGCGGAGGATCCGCAGCGAAATGAAAACATAATTGCCCGGCCGGATTTTCTATACTTTCAGCTGCCTTTCTGGTATAACAAAATCAGAAAGGCAGCGTTTTTTATTCTGTTGAGCAAAGCTAAGATATATTTCCGGACATCTCTCAAAATTTATACTGGTATTTGGAATAAAATCCGGGTGACAGAAGATGCAGTCCTATGGTAAAATCAGGGAAAAGAATACAAAAGAATGCGAAATGATAGAGAATGAAAGAGAGAGCAGAAGAATGCGAAAGAATGGAGAATGAAAAAAAGAGCAGAAAAGGAGGGCGTTGTGATGAGTAAAAAATTTCGGGTCGGAGTGGTCGGCGCGGGCGCGATCAGCGGGCGGTACATTGGTACGATCCAGAAAAAATTCCCGATGATGGAGATCGTCGCGGTCTGCGCGACCCGCATGGAGAGCGCAAGACGCAGGGCGGAGGAGTTCGGACTTGCGGCGTGCACGCTGGACGAGATGCTGGGGGATCCTTCTATTGACATGATCCTGAACCTGACCCCGGTGGGGGCGCACTATGAGATCATACGAAAGGCGTTGCTGGCGGGGAAACACGTCTACACGGAGAAGACGATGACGGACGACCTGGAGAAGGCGAAGGAGCTGGCGGCGCTGGCGGAGGAGAAAAACTTGTATCTCGGCAGCGCGCCGGACACGTTTCTGGGAGCCGCGGTACAGACGGCAAGACAGGCGATCGACGAGGGCGAGATTGGCGAGGTCACATCGTTTGCGCTCGCGGCGAACCGCAACAACAACGCGCTGCTGAGCATGTTTTCCTTTCTTCGCATACCGGGAGCCGGGATCTGCTACGATTACGCGGGCTATTATATCACCGCCCTTGTGAGCCTGTTAGGACCGGTGGAGCGTGTCGCCGCGGTGGTACGCGCGCCTTACCCGACGCATGTGAACATCAATCCGCAGAGTCCGGAGTTCGGGCAGGTCATGGACACGCCGAACGAGAGCGAGGTCTCGGCGGTGCTGCAGCTGAAGAGCGGAGTCGCGGGAACCTTCATGGTGAATGCGGACAACGTGATGGCGGATCAGGCGTACTTCGCGATCTACGGGACGAAGGGGATCCTCTATCTGACGGATCCGAACCAGTTTGGAGGGGACGTGAAGATCCTGCGCGAGCCGGAGGATTTCCGGACGCCGTCCGTGCCGGAGATCCTGCCGCCGGTAAATCCTTACGGGGACGAGAATCGCGGACTCGGCGCGGCGGATCTTGTGGATGCCATCGTGAACGGGCGTAGACCGCGCGCTTCGAAGGAGCTTGCGGTGCATGTGCTGGACGTGCTGCACGCCATGCTGGAGAGCGGGAAGAGCGGCGCGTTCGTGCAGCTGGAATCCTCCTGCGAGCGGCCGAAACCGTTGACGGGCGAGGAATTTTAAGGTTTAGGAATACCAAAGCAGCGAGCCTTGCGAACGGAGAAAATATCCCCCCGGGAGGCTTGCGGACCGATTTTTCCTCCGGTATAATGCCTGTATAGAGCAGAAAATAGAGAATAATCCGATTTCTGCTTACAGCTGCGCAGCTGAAATGAAAGATTAACAGGAGGAACATATTATGCATATGGCGGATGCTTTGGTTGCGCCGGCGGTGGCGGGCACGATGTATGTCTGCTCTGCGGCGGCGGCAGCTTATTCAGTTAAGAAGGTACGGCTTGACACGGACACGAAGAAGGTTCCGTTGATGGGGGTTATGGGAGCGTTTGTGTTTGCGACGCAGATGATCAATTTCACGATCCCGGGGACGGGCTCCAGCGGGCACCTGTGCGGCGGCATGCTCTTGTCGGCGCTGCTCGGGCCTTACGCGGGATTCCTGACGATGATCGGGGTGCTGCTGAT
>CANQIW010000315.1 GCA_947624055.1 uncultured Lachnospiraceae bacterium | reverse complement strand
TATGCTCTGGTGACCCAGCAGCCGCTGGGCGGCAAGGCGCAGTTCGGCGGACAGCGTTTTGGTGAGATGGAGGTTTGGGCGCTCGAGGCGTACGGCGCGTCGTACACATTGCAGGAGATCCTGACGGTCAAGTCGGACGATGTGGTGGGACGTGTCAAGACCTACGAGGCCATCATCAAGGGAGAGAATATCCCGCAGCCCGGTATTCCGGAGTCCTTCAAGGTGCTCCTCAAAGAGCTTCAGTCGCTCGGCCTGGATGTCAAGGTACTCAGGGATGACAACACGGAGGTCGAGCTCGTAGAGTCGATCGATTACAGCGATACGGATCTCCGCTCACTGATGGAGGGAGACCGGGGCTACAATCGCGACGAGGAGGATTCGCTCGGCAGCTACGGCTTCAGCAAGCAGGAGTTTTCGGACGGCGAGCTGGTAGACGTCGAGGAGGAAGAAGAGTCTGCAGACGAAGAATTCTATGAAGATCTGGAAGAAGCTTTCGACGAAGAATAATCCGTAGCCTGAAGAAAGTGATCCGAACAGAAAAGAGCATAAAGCGTGTGAAAGGAGTACCGACATGCCGGATATGACAAACAATGAAGGCTATCAGCCGATGACATTTGACGCAATCAAGATTGGACTCGCATCACCGGAGAAGATCAGAGAGTGGTCTCACGGAGAGGTGACGAAGCCGGAGACGATCAACTACCGTACCCTGAAGCCGGAGAAGGACGGACTTTACTGTGAGCGTATTTTCGGGCCGAGCAGGGATTGGGAGTGCCACTGCGGCAAGTACAAAAAGATCCGCTACAAGGGCGTGGTCTGCGACCGCTGCGGCGTTGAGGTGACGAAATCCTCTGTCCGCAGAGAGCGCATGGGACATATCGAGCTGGCGGCTCCGGTGTCCCACATCTGGTATTTCAAGGGCATTCCGTCCAGAATGGGTCTGATGCTGGATCTCTCTCCGCGTACGCTGGAGAAGGTTCTGTATTTTGCAAACTATATCGTGTTGGAGCCGGGTGCGACGGATCTGCACTACAAGCAGGTGCTGACTGAGAGAGAGTATCAGGAGGCGCGTGAGAAATGGGGCAACGCGTTTCGCGCGGGGATGGGCGCCGAGTCCATCAAGGAGCTGCTCGAAGCGATCGACATGGAGCAGGAGGCCGAGGAGCTGAAGAAGGGGCTGAAGGAGTCTACCGGGCAGAAGCGCGCGCGGATCATCAAGCGGCTGGAGGTCGTCGAGGCCTTCCGTGAGTCCGGGAATCGCCCGGAGTGGATGGTCATGACTGTGATCCCGGTGATTCCGCCGGATCTGCGCCCGATGGTACAGCTGGACGGCGGACGTTTTGCGACGTCTGACCTGAACGATCTGTATCGCAGGATCATCAACCGGAACAATCGTCTGAAGAGACTGCTGGATCTCGGTGCGCCGGACATCATCGTGCGCAACGAGAAGCGTATGCTGCAGGAGGCGGTCGACGCGCTGATCGACAACGGCCGCCGCGGCAGACCGGTCGTCGGACCGGGCAACCGCGCGCTGAAGTCTCTGTCTGATATGTTAAAAGGTAAATCCGGACGTTTCCGTCAGAACCTGCTCGGAAAGCGTGTGGACTATTCCGGACGTTCCGTTATCGTCGTGGGGCCGGAGCTGAAGATCTATCAGTGCGGTCTGCCCAAGGAGATGGCGATCGAGCTGTTCAAGCCTTTCGTGATGAAGGAGCTTGTGGCGAACGGAACTTCCCACAATATCAAGAACGCGAAGAAGATGGTGGAGCGTCTGCAGCCGGAGGTCTGGGATGTGCTCGAGGAGGTCATCAAGGAGCATCCGGTGATGCTGAACCGCGCTCCTACACTGCACCGCCTCGGCATTCAGGCGTTTGAGCCGATCCTGGTCGAGGGCAAGGCGATCAAGCTGCATCCGCTCGTGTGTACCGCATTCAACGCGGACTTCGATGGAGACCAGATGGCGGTTCACCTTCCGCTGTCCGTGGAGGCGCAGGCGGAGTGCCGTTTCCTGCTGCTCTCCCCGAACAACCTGCTGAAGCCGTCCGACGGCGGGCCGGTGGCGGTTCCGTCTCAGGACATGGTGCTCGGAATTTACTACCTGACGCAGGAGAGGCCGGGCGCGCTCGGTGAGGGCAAGTTCTTCCGCAGCGTGAACGAGGCGATCCTCGCGTATGAGAACAAGGCTTTGACCCTGCAGTCCAGGATTAAAGTCCGCATGGAGAAGAAGCTGGAGGACGGCACGGTTCTGCAGGAGATCGTCGAGTCGACGCTGGGACGTTTCCTGTTCAACGAGATCCTTCCGCAGGATCTGGGCTTCGTGGATCGCTCGATTCCGGGCAACGAGCTGAAGCTCGAGGTGGACTTCCTCGTCGGCAAGAAGGGTCTGAAGCAGATTCTGGAGAAGGTTATCAACACGCACGGGGCGACCAGGACCGCCGAGGTGCTCGATGATATCAAGGCGACCGGCTACAAGTATTCGACGCAGGCTGCCATGACGGTATCAATCTCCGATATGACGGTGCCGCCGGAGAAGCCGAAGCTGATCCAGAGAGCGCAGGACACGGTGGACAGGATCACGAAGAACTACAAGCGCGGCCTGATCACAGAGGAAGAGCGTTACAAGGAGGTCGTGGAGACCTGGAAGAACACGGACGACGTGCTGACCAAGGCTCTGCTCGACGGACTTGACAAATACAACAATATTTTCA
>CANQIW010000314.1 GCA_947624055.1 uncultured Lachnospiraceae bacterium | reverse complement strand
CCTCCGTGTCCGTTTCCATGGACCGCGAGGCGACGGCGAAGCTGATCCGCTCAGACAGGGAGAAGCTGGGCCTTACGGTCAACGACGTGCTGCTCGCGGCGGTGGCGAGGGCTTACTGCCGGGCGAAAAACTGTTCCGCGCTCTCGGTCCAGATGGAGGGCCACGGACGCGAAAACATTGCAGAAGGACTGGCGCTGGACCGCACCATCGGATGGTTTACCTCCATCTATCCCGTTGTATTTGATCAGATCACGGCGGACGCGGATCCGAAGAGAGACCTGATCCATGTGAAAGAGACGCTGCACCGCGTGCCGGACAAGGGCGTGGGATACGGCGTGCTGCGCTACCTGGAGGGCGCGCAGAAGACGGACTATTCCAGAGAAGAGACCGCGCAGAAAACGGATTATTCCAAAGAAGAGACCGCGCAGCTGGGCTTTAACTACTTAGGAGAGATGGACGCGGAGCAGGCGGCCGAAGGGCTGTTTGCCGTGGAGAGCAGCATCGAACTCGGGACGGACGGGGAGCATCAGAAGAACCGCTTCTGCCCGGACCTGGATCTGAACAGCATGGTTACAGACGGCAGCTTTACGCTGACGCTCTCCTACAACGAAGCGCTGTACACCAAAGAAGAGGCGAGGAAGCTTGCCGACGCCGTCTTTGAGGAGCTTGGAAAACTCGCGGACTTTGTGGATTCCTGCGAGGAAAAGATCGTCACGGCATCAGACTTTGGCGAGACGCAGTGGAGCGAGGAAGAATTTGAGGCGGTGTTAAGCGAGTTTAAGCTGCACAGAGAACATGTGAGCCGCATCTATCCGCTGCTTCCGATGCAGGAGGGAATGCTCTACAAGCATATTTCCGTGCCGGATTCCTGGGCGTACCGCCTGGTGAGCATATACGAGCTGGGAGGCATCCCGACGGAGCGCCAGCTCAGAAACACTCTGGACCGACTGGGTGAAAAATACGAGGTGCTGCGCTCGGCGTTCGTCTATGAGGATGTGCCCGTGGCGAGACAGCTGATCACGGATCGGCTGCTCCCGTACCGGATCGTTGACCTCTCCGGTGAGGCGGATCCGCACGAGGCGGTGTGCCGTCTGCGCGAGGAGATCCTGACAAACGAGTTTGACCTTGCGCGGAAGCCGCTCTTTAAGCTTGTCTGCGCGAAGAAGGACGAAAAGAGCTGCTATCTGCTGGTCGTCACCCACCATATCATCGTGGACGGCTGGAGCCAGCAAAATTTCTTAGCGGATCTGTTCGCCTGGCTTTTGCAGGAGATGGCAGGCACAGAAGTGCCGAAGCAGGACGGCTCCCTGGATGGCCTGTACGAGACGTATGTGCGCAGGGTGCTTGCGCTTGACAAAAACGAGGCGCTTGCCTACTGGAGAGAGCTGCTGGAGGGCTACGACACAAGGACGGAGATCCCGTCTTACGGCACGGTGCCGGAGGAAAAACGAAGCGCTCAGGATGAGCTTGTCCTGGCGGTCGATCGGAAGACGACGGATGCGCTGGCCGAGCTGTGCAGGGAAGAGAAGGCGACGCTCAGCAACGTGGCGGAGCTTGCGTGGGGGCTGGTGCTCCAGACCTGGAACAATACGCAGGACGCGGTGTTCGCCAAGGTGGTATCCGGCCGCGACAAAGCGGATATGGACGTCAGCGCGCTGACGGGACTGTTCATCAATTCCGTTCCGGTGCGCGTGACCACCGAGGAAGATGCTACCGCAAGGCAGATGATCGGGCGTCTGCAGCAGCAGGCGACCGCGGGCAACGCTTTTGACTACTGTCCGCTCGCGGAGATTCAGCGGCAGAGCGTGCTGAGAGACCAGCTTCTGCAGACCGTGTTTGCCTTCCAGAACTACAACAGCGGCGCGGACGTGAAGGGCGTTAAGGACGCGTCGGGGATCACGGTGACGCCCCTTGTTTTGAGAGAAGAGACCTTCAACGGACTGAGCGTGGACGCGTCTGTCAACGCCGAAGGCGAGCTTTGCCTGCATATTACCTTCGACCGGACGCGCTATACGGAGCTGCAGATCCGTCAGGTGATGGAGCTGTTTGGCCTGTTCGCGCGGCAGATCGCCGCTTCGCCGGATATGCCGGTCAGCCGCTTTGCGAGGGTGAGCGAGAAAGAGCGAAAAGAAGTGTGCGCGGTCTCTGTGGGAGAGCGCATCGAATATCCGCAGGATGAGACATGGATCGACCTGTTCCTGCGCGCGGCGAAGCAGTACCCGGATCAGATCGCGGTGGTTGACCGCACGGGCAGCATGACCTACCGCCAGCTGGATCAATATTCCAATCTGGTGGCGGCGTCCCTGCTCTCCATCGGGGTGAAGCCGGACGAATTTGTGGCGATCAAGATGAAGCGCGGCAGGGAGTTCCCGGTGGCTGTGATCGGCATACAGAAAGCCGGCGCGGCTTACGTGCCCATCGACGCGGATTATCCGGAGGACCGGGTCAATTACATGCTGGAGGATTCCGGCGCGAAGGCGGTCGTCACGGAGGATATCGTGCAGATCATGATGAGCGGCAGCAAGGAGGCGCAGCCGGTCAATCTGGCAAAGCCGGAGCACTACGCGTATATGATCTACACGTCGGGCTCCACCGGCAGGCCGAAGGGCGTGGTCCAGAGCCACAGGTCCCTGCATCAGTTCGCGTGCTGGAGAACGGAGAAGCTCGGCATACAGGCAGGCAAACAGTACGGCCACTTTAACAGCTTTTC
>CANQIW010000313.1 GCA_947624055.1 uncultured Lachnospiraceae bacterium | reverse complement strand
TACAGGCTGTACGGGGAAGTGGTGCCGGCCTTGATGATGTTGCCCTTGTAGAGCTTGAACTTCACTTCGCCGGTCACATACTTCTGCGTGGACTCCACGAACGCCTGGATCGCCTCGCGCAGCGGGGTGAACCACTTGCCCTCGTAGACGATCTGCGCGAACTGGCTGCCGAGCTTTTTCTTGGTCTCCAGCGTCTCGCGGTCGAGGATCAGCTCCTCGAGCTGGTCGTGCGCCTCCATGAGGATCGTCCCGCCCGGGGTCTCATAGACGCCGCGGGATTTCATGCCGACCACGCGGTTCTCGACGATGTCGACGATGCCGATGCCGTGCTTGCCGCCCAGCTTGTTCAGCTCCGTGATGATCTCGGAGACCTTCATCGCTTTGCCGTTCAGGGATTTCGGAACGCCTTGCTCAAAGGTCATGGTGACATATTCGCCCTCGTCCGGCGCGCGCTCCGGCGTCACGCCGAGCACGAGCATGTGGTCATAGTTCGGCTCGTTGGCCGGATTCTCGAGCTCGAGACCCTCGTGGCTGATGTGCCAGAGGTTGCGGTCACGGCTGTAGCTGTGGCTCGCGTCGAACGGAAGGTCGATCCCGTGCGCCTTACAGTACGCGATCTCCTCCTCGCGGGACTGCATCGTCCAGACGTCGGTCATGCGCCACGGAGCGATGATCTTCAGATCCGGAGCCAGAGCCTTGATGCCGAGCTCGAAGCGGATCTGGTCGTTGCCCTTGCCGGTAGCGCCGTGGCAGATCGCGGAAGCGTTCTCCTTGCGCGCGATCTCAACCAGCTTCTTCGCGATCGCCGGGCGTGCCATCGAGGTGCCGAGCAGATATTTGTGCTCGTAGACTGCGCCGGCCTCAACGCAGGGCATGATGTACTCGTCGCAGAATTCGTCGATGATGTTCTCGATATATAATTTGGAAGCGCCGGAGAGCTTCGCGCGCTCCTCGAGCCCGTCCAGCTCGTTGCCCTGCCCGCAGTCGATGCAGCAGCAGATCACTTCGTAATCAAAATTCTCCTTCAGCCACGGAATGATGGCCGTCGTGTCCAGTCCGCCGGAATAGGCGAGAATCACTTTTTCTTTCATAATGAAATCCTCCTCTTAATATTGTGTCTGTTTGAGATGTAATATCGTCGATGTGGAGACAATTCCACAGGTCGCCAGAGAACTGTGCGAACACAGGAAAAGCGGTTTGCGCTGTTCTGTGCCGCATCGTCTGCAAGTATAGCGCAGATATCATAAATATGCAAGAGATAAAATTAAATTTGTGGGAAATGCAAAAGATACTTGCATAATATACAAAATTTATGTATAATTATGCAGTCTGAAAATACTTTACTTCTCTCTCGAGATGGGGTATGATAGGAAAAGTCAGCTTATAATCGATAGAGAAGAAAGACTGGAAATACAGAATGCGTACGAAGCTTGTAATTACAGATGGGAAAAGAGAGGAGAGCGCGAAATGATCAGGGTTGGAATTATCGGGGCTACCGGGTACGCGGGCGGAGAGCTGGTGCGGCTGCTGTTGGGGCATAAGGAGGCAGAGATTGTCTGGTATGGCTCAAGAAGTTATGTGAACCAGAGCTATGCCTCGATCTATCAGAATATGTTTGAGCTGGTCGACGCGAAGTGCATGGACGACAACATGGACGAGCTCGCGAAGCAGGCGGACGTGATCTTCACGGCGACGCCGCAGGGCCTGTGCGCGTCCCTGGTGAATGAGGAGATTCTCTCGGGCACGAAGGTTGTTGACCTGAGCGCGGATTTCCGGCTCAAGGATGTAAAAATATACGAGGAATGGTACAAGATTGAGCACAAGGCACCGCAGTACATCGATGAGGCGGTCTACGGCTTGTGCGAGATCAACCGGGAACAGATCAAAGGCGCGCGGCTGATCGCGAACCCGGGCTGCTATCCGACCTGCAGCACGCTGTCGATCTACCCGCTTTTGAAGGAAGGCCTGATCGACCCGTCGACGATCATCATCGACGCGAAGTCCGGGACGTCCGGCGCGGGGCGCGGGGCGAAGACCGACAACCTGTTCTGCGAGGTCAACGAGAACATGAAGGCGTACGGCGTCGCCACACACCGGCACACGCCGGAGATTGAGGAGCAGCTCGGCTATGCGGCGGGCGAGCCGGTCGTGCTGAACTTCACGCCGCATCTTGTGCCGATGAACCGCGGCATCCTGATCACGGCATACGCATCCCTGAAAAAGGACGTTTCCTATGAAGAAGTAAAGGCCGCTTACGACAAGTATTACGCGGCGGAGCGCTTTGTCCGCGTGCTTCCGAAGGACGTCTGCCCGCAGACAAAGTGGGTGGAAGGAAGCAATTTCGTAGACGTCAACTTCAAGCTCGATCCGCGCACGAAGCGCGTCATTATGATGGGCGCGATGGACAATCTCGTCAAGGGTGCGGCCGGGCAGGCGGTGCAGAACATGAACCTGCTCTTCGGCGTCGACGAGGCGGAAGGGCTGCGGCAGGCGCCGATATTCCCGTAAAACTATTTTATCGGTGAAAATATATACGGAACGACAGAGGATATGTTGAGAAAATATTATGATGCGTTTATCTGAGGAGGAACAGGGTATGCAGGAAATACATGGCGGCGTGACTGCCGCGAAGGGCTTTATGGCGATCGGCGTCGCGGCGGGCATCAAGAAGGACCGCAAGGATATGGCGATGATCTACAGCGAGGCTGAGTGC
>CANQIW010000312.1 GCA_947624055.1 uncultured Lachnospiraceae bacterium | reverse complement strand
AAAACGTAGAGAGGGTCGAGACTTTCATTACTATTTGTGCCGCCAACTGAAAGGCGGCGGAATGGAGATTTCTATGGGCGGAATTTTTGGAGTTGCTTCAAAATCGAATTGTACCTTGGAATTGTTTTATGGTGTAGATTATCATTCGCATCTGGGAACGCGCCGCGGCGGTATGGCGGTGCACGGGGAGCGCGGCTTTCAGCGCGCGATCCACAACATCGAGAATTCGCCGTTCCGCACAAAGCTGGAGCGTGACGTGGAGGAGATGGAAGGCAATCTCGGGATCGGCTGCATTTCCGATTACGAGCCCCAGCCGCTGTTGATCCAGTCGCATCTCGGGAGCTTCGCGATCACGACGGTCGGCAAGATCAACAATATGGACGAGCTTTTGAAGTACGTCTACGAGAACGGGAACGCGCATTTTCAGGAGATGAGCAGCGGGCAGGTGAACGCGACGGAGCTGGTTGCCTCTCTGATCTGCAAGAAGGACAGTATTGTTGAGGGAATCCGGTTCGTGCAGGAGAGCGTGGACGGTTCCATGACGCTGTTGCTGATGACGAAGGACGGCCTGTACGCGGCCAGAGACCGCCTGGGCAGGACGCCGCTCGTGATCGGACACAAGGAAGGCTCGTATTGTGTGTCATTCGAGAGCTTCGCATATCTCAATCTGGGATATACGGACTATAAAGAGCTCGGGCCGGCGGAGGTCGTATTCGTGACGCCGGACGGGGTGAGGACGCTCGCTGAGCCGGGCAGGGAGATGCGGATCTGTTCGTTCCTCTGGGTGTACTACGGTTATCCGACCTCGTCCTACGAGGGCGTGAATGTCGAGGAGATGCGTTATCGCTGCGGAAGTATGCTCGCGCAGCGCGATAAGGGGAGCGTCGCTCCGGATATCGTGGCGGGCGTGCCGGATTCCGGTACCGCGCACGCGATCGGTTACGCCAACGAGTCCGGCTTTCCGTATGCGCGGCCGTTCATCAAATACACGCCGACCTGGCCGCGCTCGTTTATGCCGACGAAGCAGAGCCAGCGCAATCTGATCGCGCGCATGAAGCTGATTCCGGTCAGGGCGCTGATCAAGGATAAGAAGCTGCTTTTGATCGACGATTCGATCGTGCGCGGCACACAGCTTCGGGAGACGACGGAATTCCTGTACCAGAGCGGGGCAAAAGAGGTGCACGTGCGTCCGGCCTGCCCGCCGCTTCTGTACGGTTGCAAATATCTGAATTTCTCGCGCTCAAAATCTGAGATGGATCTGATCACGCGCAGGATCATCAAAGAGCGTGAGGGTGACAACGTTCCGCAGGAGGTGCTCGACGACTATGCGGATCCGACGAGCAAACGCTATTCTGAACTGCTCGAGGCGATCCGCAGGCAGCAGAACTTTACGACGCTGCGCTATCATCGCCTCGACGATCTGGAGAAATCGATCGGAATCTCACCGTGCAGGCTGTGTACCTACTGTTTCAGCGGCAAAGAATAAAGAAACCGGAATACATAGCAGAACAGACAGATAAGGAAAAGAAACAGTATGATAATAGATACGATACTGTGGGATATCGACGATACGCTGCTCGATTTCCGGAGATCAGAGGCTTATGGGATCCGCGCCTGTCTGGCGGAGATCGGGTTTCACGGCTGCGACGAGGCGATGCTCGCGCGCTATTCTGCGATCAACCGGCGTCACTGGGAGGCGCTGGAGCGCGGAGAGATGACGAAAGCGGAGGTACTCGTGGGCCGGTTCCGCTGCTTTTTTGAGACGGAGGGGATCGCGTGCCCGGACGTGGAGGCGTTCAACAGTTCTTATGAGAGGAAGCTTGGAGAACATTTTTTCGAGAACGAGCGCTCGCTGGAGCTGTGTCGGAGACTGAAGGGCAGAGTGCGTCAGTATGTCGTGACGAACGGGGCAGAGCCGGTGCAGAGGAATAAACTGAAGTATTCCGGACTCGGGGATTGCATGGACGGAGTCTTCATCTCGGACGAGATCGGCGCGGAGAAGCCTGCGATGCGGTTTTTTGAACATATCTTTGCGCATATCGGACGGCCGGAGCCGGGGACGTGTATGATCGTCGGGGATTCTTTGACGAGCGACATGCGAGGCGGAAACAACGCCGGCCTGCTCTGCTGCTGGTATAATCCGCGGGGTCAGGAGAACACCTCTGATGTGCGGGTGGATTATGAGATCCGCAGCATCTGGGAGGTGGAGCGCCTGATTGCGGAGAGCGGGAACCGATAGAAGGTAAAGAAAACGAACCGCCGTATCGAAAGGGCGGAGGATGGCCTGCAATGCCGGAGAGTGACCGGCGCAGGTGGAAAGATTGCCTGAATATGGCGGATGTGGAGGACAAAAGATGACGAAAAAGAAGCTGGCGCTGGAGATCATCGCGCGACTGAAAGAGCTGTATCCGGTCGCGGACTGCACGCTGGACTACGACGAAGCGTGGAAGCTGCTCGTAAGCGTCCGGCTGGCGGCGCAGTGCACGGATGCGCGGGTCAACGTGATCGTGGAGAAACTGTATGAGAAATATCCGGATGTGGCATCCCTCGCGGCGGCGGAGCCGGAGGAGATCGAGGAGATCGTGAAGCCCTGCGGACTCGGGAAAAGCAAGGCGCGGGATATCAGCGCCTGCATGCGGATCCTGCAGGAACAGTACGGCGGGAAGGTGCCGGAGGACTTTGACGCGCTTTTGAAGCTTCCGGGTGTGGGGCGCAAGAGCGCGAAC
>CANQIW010000311.1 GCA_947624055.1 uncultured Lachnospiraceae bacterium | reverse complement strand
GATAGATCTTCTCGTCAGCGCGCTTTACCGCCAGAAGTTCCCCGGTCTGCGCATCCATCAGCGACGCGTACGGGCTGTCGAGGATCCCGAGATCAATGATCTGCGTCTGCTCTTCGTCCGCGCCGTCTTCCTGCCCTTCCTCCGGCGAATCCGCCTCTTCCGCCTTCGGCTCCTCCACGCCGGACGAATATTCCTGCGTATCCGGATTCGGAGCGTCCGCTGCCCCGTTCGGATCTCCCGCTTCATTCTCCCGGAGGCCTTCCTCCGCCGTATTCAGCGATGTTCCATCCCCCGAAAGTCCCGCGCCTTCTTCCTGCCGCCGCATCAGCACGATTGCCGCCGCCGCGCACAGAACCAATACCAGCAGAACGACCGTCAGAAGGAGGAACAGCCGCTTTCTTTTTCTGTCGTCTCCGCCCCGCCCTGTTCCCGGAGAGCGCCGCCCTGACGCGTCCCGTATCCGCTTGTCCGTGTAACGGCTTCCGGAACGTCTTACCTTTTCCTCCGAAAAACCGCTGCCCATCGGCACGCGTGTCGCGATATCCGGATCGTCTCTGTATGACCTGTTGTCTGTATGATCACCGTACATATTGAACGTCTCCGTTGAATTCTGTTCGTTTTTACAAAATCGTCCCTCCGCCGACCACACAGTCGCCGTCATAGAACACCACTGCCTGTCCCGGCGTCACCGCGCGCACCGGCTCCTCAAAGCGCACCTCTGCCTCATCCGGGCCGGTTTTTCGCACCACAGCCCGCGCGCCGCGATGGTTGTAACGGATCTTCGCGATCACCGGCAGTTCCCCTTCAATATCCGGCACCGCCATAAAATTCAGCCTGCTGCACCGAAGCCTGTCCGTGAAGACATCCCCGGCCCCCCCGATCACGACCTCATTCGTCTCCGGACGGATCCCGGTCACAAACACCGGATGCCCCATCGAAAGATTCAGTCCCTTTCTCTGGCCGACTGTGTAATGCGTGATCCCTCTGTGTCTTCCGATCACCGTACCGTCCGCTGTCACGAAATTCCCTTCCGGAATATCTCTTTCGCTGTTCTCGCGGATGAAACCGGCGTAATCCTGATCCGGCACAAAACAGATCTCCATGCTGTCCGGCTTGTCCGCCACGGCAAGCCCGATCTGCTCCGCAATCCCCCGGATCTCCGGTTTCTCATAATCTCCGACCGGCATCAGTGTGCGTGAAAGCTGCTCCTGCGTCAGGCTGTAGAGCGCGTAGGTCTGATCCTTGGCGTCCGTCGCCGAACGCCGCAGCGCATACCTCCCGTTCGGAAGCTTCGCGATCCGCGCATAGTGTCCGGTCGCGATATAATCCGCCCCGATCTGCAGGCTCCGCTGCAGCAGCGACTCCCATTTCACATAACGGTTGCAGGCAATACAGGGATTCGGCGTGCGTCCGGCAAGATACTCGTCCATAAAATAAGATATGACCTTCTCCCGGAACTCGTCGCGGAAATTCATGACATAGTGCGGAATATCAAGTCTGCGCGCCACGCGCCTGGCATCCTCCACGGCGCTCAGACCGCAGCAGCCGCCGTTCTCGCTCGCCGTGTCATCGTCTTCCTTCTGCCAGATCTGCATCGTGACGCCGATCACGTCATAACCGGCCTCCAGAAGCAGGTATGCCGCCACGGACGAATCCACGCCGCCCGACATGCCTACGACCACTTTTCCCTTTTTCATATTCGCTTCCTAGTATTCTTCTTCCTCTTCGCCCTCGCTGATGTCAGACTTCGGCTTGTCGAGGCCCTCGATCTCGATCCCGTGCTTCTGCGCGTAATCCCACAGCGCCGCGTGGATCGCCTCCTCCGCCAGCAGCGAACAATGTACCTTCACCGGCGGAAGCCCGTCCAGCGCCTCCATCACGGCCTTGTTCGTCACCTGAAGCGCCTCCTGAATGCTCTTGCCCTTGACGAGCTCCGTCGCCATACTGCTCGTCGCAACGGCAGCGCCGCAGCCGAACGTCTTAAATTTCACATCCTGAATGATGCCGTTGTCGTCGATGTCCAGGTACATGCGCATGATATCGCCGCACTTCGCGTTTCCCACCGTGCCGACGCCGCTCGCGTTCTCGATCTCCCCTACGTTTCTCGGATTCTGAAAATGATCCATTACCTTCTCTGAATACATGTTTGCGTTCCTCCCGTTCCTTATCTCACAACGATTTATTTCTCTTAAATATTGCCTGCCAAAGCGCGCATGATACACCCCGGCGTATACCGGCCAGGACGTCCTTCCTAATGCTGCGACTTTCGCACAAAATCTTCATACAGCGGCGACATGCTGCGCAGCCGCTCTACGATTCCCTTTACCTTCCCGATCACGAAATCGATATCCTCTTTTGTCGTCTCCGCGCCGAGCGTCAGACGCAGCGAACCGTGCGCGATCTCGTGCGGCAGTCCGATCGCCAGCAGCACATGCGACGGATCCAGCGAGCCGGACGTGCAGGCGGAACCGCTCGAACCGCAGATTCCCTCCATGTCAAGCATGATCAGCAGCGACTCTCCCTCGATAAACTGGAAGCTGAAGTTCGCGTTGTTCGGCAGACGCTTCGTGCGGTGCCCGTTCAGCCTCGTATACGGGATTTCCTTCAGAATGCGGTCGATCAGGTAGTCGCGCAGCTCGATCTCCCGCGCCGTGCGCTCCTGCATCGTCGCGAACGCCTCCTCGGCCGCCTTGCCGTAACCGACAATGCCCGGGACGTTCTCCGTGCCCGCGCG
>CANQIW010000310.1 GCA_947624055.1 uncultured Lachnospiraceae bacterium | reverse complement strand
CGGTAGGTGTCGATTCTCAGGTCATCCGGATCGATCTCAATATCCACATCGTCGCTGAGCTCCGGCATCACCAGACAGCCCGCGAAGGACGTCTGCCGCTTGCCCGCCGCGTTGAACGGGGAAATGCGCACCAGACGGTGCACGCCCTTCTCCGAGCGCAGATAGCCGTACGCGTTCTCGCCGTTGACCTGAAAAGTCACGGACTTGATCCCGGCCTCCTCACCGTCGAGATAGTCGAGGACTTCCACCTGATAGCCACGTTTGTCCGCCCACCGCGTATACATACGGTAAAGCATAGACACCCAGTCGCACGCCTCTGTCCCGCCGGCTCCCGCCTGAAGCGTCACGATCGCGTTGTTCGCGTCGTATTCGCCGGAGAGCAGCGTCCGGATCCGGATGTCGTCAAACGCTGTCTGGAACGCCTGCAGTGTCTCCTCGATCTCCGGGATCACCGCCGGATCGTTCTCCTCGTAGCCCATCTCAATGAGCAGCTCGATCTCCTCGTACTGCTCCCTGAGCTTATTGTATCCCGCAATGTCGTCCTTCAGGGACTTGAGCGTCTTCATCATCTCCTGCGACCGCTCCGGATTGTCCCAGAAATCGGGCGCCTCCATCTCCCGCTCAAGCTCCTGAATCCTCTGTTCCTTGTTTACGAGGTTAAAGTGAATCCCTCACTTCCACCAATGGTTCTGTGTAGCTCGCTAAAGTCGTCTTAAACTGATCCAACTCGACCACTGTGTCACCCTCTTTCTTTATTTTCTTAAACTTATATTTTCAGATCAAACAACAGCCTCATCGTGTATTCACCTTACCCGACACACAGTGTTGGCGCGTCCAGGCTTCCTATGATGCCTTCTTCCGCCCGCAGCACTGCTTGTACTTCTTGCCGCTGCCGCAAGGGCACGGATCGTTCGGATAGATCTTCTGCTCCGCCCGCTTCTTCGGCGCGCGCGGACCGGAATCGTCCTTGTTCGTGCCGGTCACCTTCGCAACCTCCTCGCGCTCGACCTTCTGCTCCACCTTGACGTGGAACATCAGCTTCACGGTGTCCTCCTGGATCGCCGCGGTCATCGCGTCGAACATCTCGTATGCGCTCATCTTGTATTCCACGAGCGGATCCTTCTGTCCGTAAGCCTGCAGGCCAATGCCCTGGCGGAGCTGATCCATATCGTCGATGTGATCCATCCACTTGCGGTCGACCACCTTCAGCAGGATGACGCGCTCGATCTCGCGCATCTGCTCGATATCCTCAAACTCCTTCTCCTTCTGCGCGTACAGCTCAAGCGCGCGGTCTGTGAGCTTCTCTTTCAGCTCCTTCTTGCCGGAGACCGTATCGACCAGCTCCTTCGTGACCGGCTGCATCGGGATGATCGGACGGAGCACGGAGTTCAGCTCGTTCAGATTCCACTCGTCGCTGCCGTTTTCGCCGATGCACATATCGACCGTGGCGCTCACCACATCTGAGATCATCTTCAGGATCGACTGATGCATATCCTCGCCGTCGAGCACGCGTCTGCGCTCTGCGTAGATGATCTCTCTCTGTTCGTTGTTGACCTGGTCGTACTCGAGCAGGTTCTTGCGGATGCCGAAATTGTTTCCCTCGATCTTCGTCTGGGCCTTCTCGATCGCGTTGGAGAGCATCTTGTGCTCGATCTGCTCGTTCTCCTGCACGCCGAGCGACTGGAAGACCTTCATCATCTTCTCGGAGCCGAACAGCCGCATCAGGTCGTCCTCAAGCGAGATATAAAATCTGGATTCGCCCGGGTCGCCCTGACGTCCGGAACGTCCTCTCAGCTGATTGTCGATACGCCGCGCCTCGTGGCGCTCGGTGCCGATGATCTTCAGGCCGCCCGCCGCGAGCGCCTCCTCGTCCAGCTTGATATCCGTACCACGGCCGGCCATGTTTGTCGCGATCGTGACCGCCCCGTGAATGCCGGCGTCCGCCACGATCTCGGCCTCGAGCTCGTGGAACTTCGCGTTCAGGACGTTGTGCTTGATGCCCTCCCTCTTGAGCAGGCTGCTGATGAGCTCGGACACATCGATCGTGATCGTGCCGACCAGCACCGGCTGCCCCTTCGCGTGCGCCTCCTTGACCGCCTCGACGACCGCGCGGTATTTCTCCTTCTTCGTCATGTAGACCGCGTCGTCCATATCCTGACGGCAGACCGGGCGGTTCGTCGGGATCTCGATAACGTCCATCCCGTAGATATCGCGGAATTCCTGCTCCTCGGTCAGCGCCGTACCGGTCATTCCGCATTTCTTTTTGTATTTGTTGAAGAAGTTCTGGAACGTGATCGTCGCGAGCGTCTTGCTCTCACGCTTCACCTTCACATGCTCCTTCGCCTCGATCGCCTGGTGCAGGCCGTCCGAATAGCGGCGGCCAGGCATAATACGGCCGGTGAACTCGTCGACGATGAGCACCTGGTCGTCCTTTACCACGTAGTCCTGATCGCGGAACATGAGATAATTCGCGCGCAGGGCAAGATCGACGTTGTGCTGGATCTCAAGGTTCTCCGCGTCGGAGAAATTGTCGATCTGGAAAAACTTTTCGACCTTCTCCACGCCCTGCTGCGTCAGCGTGACGAGCTTGTCCTTCTCGTTGACGATGAAGTCGCCCGTCTCGGTGATCTCCTCGCCCATGATGGCTGTCATCTTCGTCACCTCGCCGCTGGCCTCGCCGCGCTGCAGCTGCCGCGCCAGAATGTCGCAGACCTCATAGAGCTTCGTGGACTTGCCGCT
>CANQIW010000309.1 GCA_947624055.1 uncultured Lachnospiraceae bacterium | reverse complement strand
GCTGAATACCTGACTTCGGGATCGCGCGTAAGGCGTCCCATCAGAATCACTTTGTTCATGTTGAATCTCCTTTCTTCAAAGATAATTTCTTCCTATGAGTTTTATAAAATCTTCCCTACTATGCTCCTTCTCAAATGCGCGTTGCCCGAGGATCTTGATCTCCATATCCAGTTCACGGTCAAAATGCACTCCGTGATCGCTGAGGTTGTGATGTCTGCCACACAGCCATACTGTCAGACCGTTCTTTTCCGAAATCTGCCGCAGTGGGCCGTAATACACATGATGCTTGTGCAGGCCCACGGTAGTGTGGCAGACCAGGCACTGCTTCTCTTTTTGGATTATGCTTTCCAACTCTTTATCATCCTTTCAAGCTCCTCCGGAGGCAGGGTCTCTATGCCGAGATCCTTGCACTCCGACACAGTGCCATCAATCAGAATGCTCATTTCCCTTGTGTCGTAGGTGCTGCTGCCCCGGAAGATCTTGTAAAATACCAGTTCCTTCCCGTCTTCGACTTTATGACCGCACGGCATACAGTGAACAAATTCGTTCTCCAGCATTTGAGAAGTGGGGATATTCGTCTTGATCACGGCCTCCGCAGTCTCGCCCTCATCGATGTAAAACGGCTGGCCGTATCTCCCGATCATGATATTTTTGCACCGCGGCTTTGATATGCGCATTTTATCGGCCAGTTTGTTCACCAACACATGGAAATAAGCATTCGCGTCGAGGCTACGGCGGTTCCTGTGTTTGGCAATCTTGATATCGAGCAGCTCAGCGTCTTTCAGATTGTCATACCCACTCGTAAGGTTTTCCGATTCATTTACGGAAACCGTGACCTCAAATTTCTTTGTGAGGAAATTTGTTGAAATTCCGACGATTTTCCCTGTCAAATCCATTATGCGTTCCCTTCCTTATCCGGGTATCTGCCAAGCAACTGCATGGCGTTTGTCCATACGGCCATCGTCATTTCTTCAAAGGCGGCCAGTTTGTAGTGTCCGAGGATGGAAGATTCTGAAAGCCCTTTCTTCCTTATGGTGTCCCGTATAACTTTCACTTTCGTCGCATCAACCGGCTGCTTGTTGGCCTGTTCCATCATCTCGGCATTCTTCTGCGCATCTGCTACGCCCTGTGCGCCTGTGGTGCCCTGTGTGCGGCTTCCTGCCCGCGGAGCATTATTCCCCTGTCTGCTCCCGTTCTGGCTTCCATAGCCACGATTAGCACCGCTGCCTTTAGGCTGAACATTGTGGCTGTCCGCGTCTGGATCCTGCATCTCCTCCGTCGGGATGCAGAAGATCTGGAAACATGCATACTTGAAAGCTACGGCCATCGCCTTGTTTGTCGCCTTGTCTCCAGAGTCCATGCCCTCGCCGATGGTGACGGCCTCTACAGAGCTTCCGTCCTCCGCAAAAAATTTGAACCGGATCCGGCAGATTGAGTAAATCAGGTTATTGCCTTTGTTCGACTGCCGCTCTTCCCTCAGCTGATCCAGAATTTCGGGAACGATAAATACCTTATTTTTTACCAGCGCCGGGTTTATTGCGTTCATAACATCATCGACGCCGCGGTACATAAAGCCCTGCTGAGTATTTCTTTTGTTCTTTCCGATAGCGTCCAGCTCTCCCATAATTGCCGGAATCGCCTGATAGATCCTTCCTGCTTCTGCCATTACATCATCACCTCGTATTCAAGTCCGATAGCGTCAAGGAACTCCTTGAGCGTATCAATGCTGTTCTCGCCGACCTTCACCATGACAGTCAGCGTCTTCTCCATCGCAAACGGTGCCTCCGGCTCTTCGTCTGGATCCGTGATCTCTGGCTCCGCCACCGGCACCCCAGTTCCACTCCATACATCCACGGCCGACGCCGGCTGGCATGCCGTAGGCGCAGTGGTTGGCAAATCCTGCGGAGCCTCCTCAGCAATATCGGTTTCCGCCTGCTTGGCTTCGGCGCGTTTCTGCTCCTCCTCGAAACGTTTCTGCTCTTCCTCGAGACGTTTCCGTTCAGCCTCCTGCCGCTCGCGCTCTGCTTCCTGCCGTGCCTGCTCCAGAAAACGCTCCTTCTGCCTCTGCAGGTCATTAATTTTAGAGATTGCAGACTGCAAGCTGCCGGTCTCTTTCAGCACATCCAGGGCGTCTTCCTCAAATTCCGAATTCATGGATTTCACCGTAGAGATCGACACCTTCAGCTGGTCAAAGATAAGCTCCATATCTTCCCGGATCTTCTTATCCCCATAGGTGGCGTTTTCCCATTTCTGGTTATAGATGCGGTCCAGTGGGAGCCATTCTCCGAGATCGCCCTTTACAAAATCGTAAATCTCATGTATCCCCTGCCGCTTCAGCCGCTTGCGTTCCTCCTCATACTCCGCCAACTGACTGTCGATGATCCTGACCGGCTCGTCATAAAGCGCGATAATCTGCTTAGCGCGCTTCTCGAACGCCTCATACGGCGCCATCCACTGAGCCTTGATCTCCTTGCGCTCGTCGTCCAGTGCCTTCTTTTCCTTGCGGATGTCGGCGAGGAACCTCTTTCCTTCCTTTACCGTGTCTTCCGTCACGACCACGGCGCTGTACTCAGCGACTTTCTCCCGGATTGAGATCTCGACGAGATCCAGATTGTCCTCAATCGTTCCTACATTTCCTTTCACTTGAACAGGTACCAGATTTGCCATACTATTCCTCCATTTCTTTCATGTTTTCTCCGAAAAGCTCAAGCCATTCGGATGTTGTCATATCATCAAGGCAGCCCTTGCAGATACC
>CANQIW010000308.1 GCA_947624055.1 uncultured Lachnospiraceae bacterium | reverse complement strand
CCTCATAATGTGGAGGGAATATTATTTATTAACTCATTCACTTATTTCACATTGTGGAGGTGTTTTGTTATGCAGAAAAACAAAAAGACAATCTGGGACACTCGTACACTGGTTTTCCTTGGATTCCTGGTCGCACTCCAGATCGTGCTGGCGCGCCTGATCGTGATCGACCTCGGGGGTTCGTACCGTATCACAATCGGCAGCGTGTGTACGGTGCTGGCCGGTCTCTGGTTCGGCCCGCTGGGCGGCGGTATCTGCGGCATGGTTGCGGATCTGCTCGGCTGCCTGCTGAAGGGTTATGCGGTTAACCCGCTGATCACGGTCGCGGCGATGCTCTGGGGTATTGTTCCGGCGCTGTTCCGCCCGCTGATAGCGGGCGCGCGCACGCGTAAGATCGTGTTCATCTGCATCGCGACGGTGATTACATCCGTGCTGTCCACGCTGGTCTTCACAACGGCGGGGCTGGTGCTGATGAACGGTTTCAGCTTTTACGCGATCATGCCGGGGCGCGTCGCGCAGTGGGCGCTGATGACGCCGGTTTACTGTGTGCTGACCAGTCTCCTTTACCTGAGTCCGGTGACGCACATGGTGCTCAGTGCGACGGCGCGGCAGGTGGAGGATACCGCGAAGGCGTAAATATTTCTGCTCTGTAGATTCCCCACGGAGCAAAGGGCGGGGCGTTGCAGTGATAGCGGCGCTCCGCTTTGTACGTTAAAAAATAAGCCATGCAAACAGGAATGTGCAGGAGCTTTAACATATGGAGGCATTTATGGACTATGCAGAGGCAAGAGCATTTATCGACCGCGTGGCGGTGAAGGGCAATGAGCTTGGCCTGGAGACGATCACAAACCTGCTGGAGCTGCTCGGAAATCCGCAGGATGAACTGAAGTTTATCCACGTCGCAGGGACGAACGGGAAGGGGTCGGTGCTGGCGTACCTCTATACCGTGCTGCAGGAAGCAGGGTATACGGTCGGGCGGTATATCTCGCCAACACTGTTCTCGTACCGGGAGCGGATACAGATTGGAGAGGGGTGTGCCACCTGGAACGCGGATCGTGAAGCCCAGAAGAAGAAAAGAGTTGGGTTGGAGGAACCGCTGGGGACAGAGTACATCAGCCGGGAGGACTTTGCCGAATGTGCGTCGATGGCAGCCGCGGCGTATGAGGAGATGGGGCGCCGGGGGATGAAGCTGCCGACCGTTTTTGAGGTGGAGACGGCGATTTCCTTTCTGTACTTCAAAAAGCGCGCCTGCGATCTGGTGCTCCTTGAGGTCGGCATGGGAGGAAGGCTGGACGCGACGAATATCATCCGCACGCCGGTGCTCACGGTGCTCGCCTCGATCAGCATGGATCACATGGAGTTTCTTGGAGATACGCTGGCCGAGATTGCGTGGAACAAGGCCGGGATCCTGAAGCCGGGCATTCCGGTGGCGTCGGCGAGCCAGCTGCCGGAGGCGGAGCAGGTGATCCGGGAGGAAGCGGTCTCGAAAGGTTGTGCATATACGTTCGTGCGGCCGGAGGAGATTACGGATGTGCAGGAGAATATTTTCGGCAGTCTTTCGGAGCAGAGCGGGACAGTGGATAACAAAAACGTTTTCCGTTCGGAAAATTCTGCAGAAGACAGCGAAAGATCACCGGACAGATTGCAGATACCGGCATATTCGAAGACTGGCAATCCGGCTGAAGGCAGAAAGTCATGCGAGCCGGGTTTCCAGAGTTTCGTATACGATCCGTTCGGGCGTGTGGAAATCGCGCTGGCCGGCCCGCATCAACGGGAGAACGCGGCGCTCGCGTTGGAATGCATCGGTATCCTCCGGCAATCCGGTTATACCATTTCCGATGAAGCGGTACGAGAGGGGTTGCGAAAAACCGAGTGGAAGGGGCGTTTTTCCGTCATACACAGGGATCCGCTCGTGATCATCGACGGGGCGCACAATCCGGACGCGGCAAGGGTGCTTCGGCGTTCAATCGAGGAATATTTCCCGAAACAGAAAAAATATTACATCTTTGGGGTGTTTTCTGATAAAGAGTATGATAAAATCATAGAGATTACGGCCGGACTCGCGGAGCATATCTTCGCGGTGGAGACGCCGGACAACCCGCGCGCTTTACCTGTACAGGAGCTTGCGAAGGCAGTCAGCCGAGTGAATCCGTCGGTCGAAGCCGCAGAGAGCATCGCGGAAGCAGTGCGCAGGAGCTTTCAGATGGCGGAACCGGACGATGTGATCCTGGCATTTGGGTCGCTGTCATTTCTGGCGGAGGCAGAGAGAGCCGTGCGGCTGTATGCAGAAAATTGACTATGCGTCAGAGAACAGCGCGCACACAGCAGTGTGACGCTAAAGGTGTATCAGTATCAGGGGACGGCGGATAGACTACAGGGAAAAATTCCGACAGGCAGAAGAGGAGGATACATGAAAGATTTATTGGAGCTGAGAAAAGAGATCGACGCGATCGACGAGCAGATCGTGAAGCTGTTCGAGGAGCGGCTGCAGATCAGCGAGGACGTCGCGGCGTACAAGATCGCCAACGGGAAAAAGGTGTTCGACAAGGACCGCGAGAACGAGAAGATCCGGACGCTGACGGGTCTTGCGCACGGCGATTTCAGCAAGCACGGCGTGCAGGAGCTGTTCCAGCAGATCATGTCCATGAGCCGCAAGCTGCAGTATCAGCTTCTGGCGCAGCGCGGCGCGGCCGGGAGGCTGCCGTTCATCGCGGTGGATGATATCGAGAGGGAGAATATTCGCGTCGTCTATCAGGGTGTGGAGGGCGCGTACAGCC
>CANQIW010000307.1 GCA_947624055.1 uncultured Lachnospiraceae bacterium | reverse complement strand
ACGTTCGACGCGTCCCTGCGTTTCCTGAAGGAAGACCCGTGGGAGAGACTGCGCAAGCTGCGCGACGGCTTCAAGAACACGAAGCTGCAGATGCTGTTCCGCGGACAGAATATCCTGGGCTACCGCCCGTACGCGGACGATGTGGTTGAGTACTTCGTACAGAAGTCCGTGGCAAACGGCATCGATATCATCCGTATCTTCGACTGCCTGAACGACATCCGCAATCTCCAGACCGCGGTGACCGCCGCGAACAAGGAGAAGGCGCACGCGCAGGTGGCAATGTCCTATACGCTCGGCGACGCGTACACGATGGAGTACTGGGTCGACCTCGCGAAGAGGATCGAGGACATGGGCGCGAATTCCATCTGCATCAAGGATATGGCGGGCCTGCTCGTTCCGTACAAGGCGACCGAGCTTGTGACTGCGCTGAAGGAAGCGGTTTCCATTCCGATTCAGCTGCACACGCACTATACGTCCGGCGTCGCTTCCATGACGTACCTCAAGGCGGTCGAGGCTGGCGTGGACGTGATCGATACGGCCATGTCGCCGTTCGCGCTCGGCACGTCGCAGCCGGCGACCGAGGTGATGGTGGAGACCTTCCGCGGCACGCCGTACGACACGGGCTTTGACTCCAAGCTGCTCGATGAGATCGCGGATTACTTCCGCCCGATGCGCGACGATGCATTGGCGAGCGGATTGCTCAACCCGAAGAACATGGGCGTCAACATCAAGACGCTGCTGTACCAGGTGCCGGGCGGCATGCTGTCCAACCTGACTTCTCAGCTCAAGGATATGCACGCGGAAGACAAGTACTACGATGTGCTTGAGGAGGTTCCGAAGGTGAGAAAAGACCTCGGCGAGCCGCCTCTCGTGACGCCTTCTTCGCAGATCGTCGGAACACAGGCGGTTATGAACGTGATCCAGGGCGAGCGCTACAAGATGGTGACGAAGGAGACGAAGGATATCCTGAGCGGCAAGTACGGCGCGACGGTGAAGCCGTTCAACCCGGAGGTTCAGAAGAAGTGCATCGGCGACGCGGAGGTGATCACCTGCCGCCCGGCGGATCTGATCCCGGACGAGCTCGACACGCTGCGCGGCGAAATGGCTCAGTGGTCCGAGCAGGAGGAGGACGTTCTGTCCTACGCGCTGTTCCCGCAGGTGGCAACCGATTTCTTCAAGTACCGTCAGGCACAGGAGAAGAAGGTAGATCCGACCGTTGCGGACAACGAGAACAAGGCGTATCCTGTATAATATTTGCGAATGAATTGAGCCGTGACAGACAGTTTTGCAAACGGTTCATACAGAAGAATGACTTCAGACAGGCGCTCTGCGGCAATGTGCAGGGCGCTTGTTTTTATGCACAGACCCACGCAGGGGGTCTGCTGCTGCCGCAGCACGCGGGTCGCGCAGCGAGTAGGGGAAAACCATGCCTACTCAATTTGCTGTTCCAGGGCAAGTTGAATGAGACGGTTCGTCTGATCAGCCATAAACAGTGGGATATTCAACAGATCATTGTCCAGTTTCAGGTTTTCCAGAGAGAAACGGATACGGAGCTTGATTTCTTCCGGGAACAGTTCCTTGAATTTGTGCAGGCTGCGGCTGGAAATGTTGGTCTCGGCCTTGACTTCCACCGGGAAGATATCATTCTCCCGCTGAATCAGGAAATCTACCTTGTAGGGGGGATTATTCTGGCTCCAGTAGCGGGGAAAAACTTCAAATTGAGTGATAAGCGTCTGGAGAATATAGTTTTCCGTCAGGGCGCCCTTGAATTCCATGAAGAGCCGATTTCCTTCTCCGAACGCGGCAGGAGCAAGTTGAGCCAGACGACGCAGAAGACCTACGTCCGCCAGATATATTTTGAAGGCGGATAAGTCGTCGTAAGCCGAGAGCGGCAGTCGAGGCGCTGCGCTGCGATAGACCTTATGTACCAAAGGGAGATTTTCGGAAACTTTTTCATGTCCGGATGTTTGGCAAAATCACGCTCATAGGCATCGAGGATGCCGGAAAGGGCTTCCTGCATGGCGACCGGATCCCGCTCCTGCGTCCACATCAGAACCGATTCCGGCATTCCGCCGGTAACATAGTACATTTTGAGTTTTTCTGTAAGAGGATTAAAAAACGCGTCCGGCATCGGCTCAAGCGCAGTCAGATTGTTCAGATAGGATACAAGGCTCTCATCTCCGTTCGCCATCAGAAATTCTGTAAAGGTCATGGGATCGATCTGCAGGAAATTTACTTTGCCCACCGGGAAAGAAGACGGCTTTGACAGTGCAATGCCAAGCAGCGATCCGGCGCAGGCGATATGGTATTGCGGCGCGTTTTCGCAAAAGTATTTCATGGAGTTTATGACTTTGGGACAATCTTGTACCTCGTCAAAGACGATCAGTGTCTTTTCGGGGAAGATACGCTGACCGCTTGCCATTGTAAGATTTTGCAAGATGCGGTTTACATCCTTGGTTGTCTCAAAAAACTGACGGTATTCTTCGTTTTCATCAAAGTTGAAATAAGCCACGTTTTCGTAATAATGTTTGCCGAATTCTTTGAGAATCCATGTCTTTCCTACCTGGCGTACACCTTTCAGAATTAAGGGCTTACGATGTCTGGAGTTTTTCCATTTCAGCAGATCGTTCAAAATCAATCGTTCCATTGCCGCACCTCATCACACTTTTCTATGAGATATTATATCTGTGCATCACATTTTTATTCAGATTTGTGTGTAATATATCACACTTTTATGAAATTATAGAACATAAGCGAGAAAAATACAAGAGATATTCCGCAAACAGTTGG
>CANQIW010000306.1 GCA_947624055.1 uncultured Lachnospiraceae bacterium | reverse complement strand
AAGCAGCTTCAGATCCTGCAGGAGGCGGACGTGCCGGTTTTGTGGCGGCCGCTGCACGAGGCGAGCGGAGGCTGGTTCTGGTGGGGCGCGTCCGGCGCGGAAGCATATAAGAAGCTTTATATTCTGCTGTACGACAAGCTGACGAACGAGTACGGGCTGAACAACCTGATCTGGGTCTGGAACGGACAGGACGCCGACTGGTATCCGGGCGACGAGTACGTGGATATCATCGGGGAGGATCTCTATCCCGGCGAGCATGTATACACCCCGCAGACGAATAAGTACCTGCAGGCGGTTCACTATACGGACGCGGGCAAGATGGTCGTCATGTCGGAGAACGGCTGCATTTTCGATCCGGAGCTTGCGGTCCGCGACGGCGCGATGTGGGGATTCTTCTGCACCTGGGAGGGTGAGTTCGTGGCGAAAAACACGGCCATCTTTGCCTACAGCGAGCAATATACGGAGGTCTCGATGCTTCAAAAGGCCTACGACAGCGATGTGGTGATCACGCTGGACGAACTGCCGGATCTTCACAGCTATCCGATCCGGGAGTGAGGGGCGTATGAAACCGATCAGAGGATTTTTTTCCTGGGAAGGCGGACTGATCCGCTTCCTGAATAAGATGGGAGAGCTGATTCTGGTGAACATTGCGTTTGTGCTGTGCTGTCTGCCGGTGATCACCATCGGTTCCTCGATCACCTCCTTCTATTACGCGGTGATCAAGAGTATCCGCAGAGAGAGGGGCAACCCGCTTTCTGAGTTCTTCGGTTCCATGAAGCGGACGCTGGCGAAGGGCTGTATCGTGACGGTTGTATCGGCTTTGGTTCTGGGGATCCTGTATATCGGCGCGAGACAGCAGCTCGATGCCGGAAGCCGTCATCTGGCTGCAGTCTATGTGGGACTGATCGTCCTGTGTGCCTGTGTGCTGGTGAATTTTTTCCCGGTGATGTCACGCTTTTCCCTGCGTTTGCCGGAGCTTTTGAAGCTGTCCTTTGTGATGGGCATCCGATTTATTCCGGTGACGCTTGTCACGGCGGCCGGCACAGCGGCGGTCGGCTGGCTTTTGTTTTTTATCCTGCCGGTGCCCTGCATACTGATCCTTCCGGGGTGCTGGTGTTATATAGTGACATTTTTTATGGAAAAGGCATTGCTCGCGTACATGCCGAAGCCTGAGCCCGGCGAGGACGCGTGGTATTATGGGGATGAAAAGTAAGCAGAGAGATTCCATTCACGGCCGTTTCGCCGATACCCGGCGTCCGGAATCGTTAAACTTAATGACGCTGGCTGTGAATGATAACAAGAGAATACAGATTGCGGAGGTAGAGAATGAGACGAGATAAGCGGCAGAGAAAAGCCATACCGGTGATTCTGGCAGCAGGTCTTGTGCTCGCGCTGCCGGGTCTTGTCATGGCGACGGATCCGGAGAGCGAGACGGAGACTGTCAGCGAAGCGGAGACAGAGAGCAAGACGGGGTCTGTCGGCGAAGCGGAGACAGAGAGCAAGACGGAGACTGTCGGCGAAGCGGAGACAGAGAGCGAGACGGGGTCTGTCGGCGAAGCGGAGACAGAGAGCGAGACGGAGGCTGTCGGCGAAGCGGAGACAGAGAGCGAGACGGAGGCTCTGCCGGTGAACGGAAGCGGTGTCAGCATGGACGAGTACGACGACATCATCAGCTTCTATTCTGTGGACGATACGATTCCTTCCTACAAGGATTATGTGCAGCAGTTTGACGCGGTCTATCCGTCTGCGGAAGTGACGATGGGTGCGGCCGAGCTCGTGCGCTATGAGGAGGAAGGCGAGGCGAAGGAGCCGGAGCTTTACACGGATTACATGGGCATGGAGGGCGACAGCGTCTACACGACAGAGGACTCCCTGACCGAGTTTGAGATCGAGGTGGCCGAGGACGGTTTCTACAATCTCGCGCTGGAGTATTATCCGGTGGAGGGCAAGAATTCCGATATTGAGCGCGGGATCTTTGTGGACGGCGCGCTTCCCTATAAGGAGCTGGCGCTGATCTCGTTTCAGCGGATCTGGAAATACGATATGGAGCGGGGCGCAAACGAGAACGGTTCCGCGTCCTACGAGTGGGAGCGCGATAATCAGGGCAACGAGTCCCGGCCGAGCATGGTGGAGGAGCCAGAGTGGCAGACGGAGCCGGTGTACGACAGCGACGGTTACATCAGCAGCCCGCTTTCCATTTATCTGACGAAGGGGAAGCATATCGTTTCCCTGATGTCCCTGCGCGAGCCGGTGCTGATCCACTCGCTGACCTTCAGCAATCTCTCAGCCACGAAGCCTTACGCCGAGGTGAAAGCGGAGCAGGACGGCGCAGGCGCGAAGGACACGAGCGGGCAGCTTGTCACGATCGAGGGCGAGAACGCCACGCGGTCGTCGTCGCAGATGCTCTATCCGGTGCAGGATCAGTCGTCGCCGGCGGTCTCTCCGTCGAGCTCGAAGGAGCTTCTGAACAACACGGTCGGAGGCAACTCCTGGCGTCTGGTCGGGCAGTGGATCGAGTGGGATTTTGACGTGCAGGAGACCGGATACTACAATATTTCTCTCTATGACAGCCAGAACTTTGTGCGCGGCATCTATGTCTCCCGCAAGATCCTGCTCGACGGGAAGGTGCCGTTCTCGGAGATGGAGGCCTACGGCTTCAACTACGGCCAGAGCTGGAGAGAGGATGTGCTGCAGGACGGGGAGGGCAATCCGTATTCCTTCTATCTGGAGGAGGGGCACCACACCCTGCGCATGGAAGTGGTGCTCGGCGATTTCTCGAATATCATCAGCGAGGTGCAGGACTGCGTGCAGCAGC
>CANQIW010000305.1 GCA_947624055.1 uncultured Lachnospiraceae bacterium | reverse complement strand
CCACGCAGAAGTATGTGACCGGTGAAGTGAAGTTCAAGCTCTACAAGGGCAACATCATCAAGGCCGGCACCACCTCCCCGTACAGCCTGTACAACGAGTCGCTGGCATCCTTCACGACCGGCGATCTGTACGACCATCACGACGCGAGCGGCTTTATCACCCTCTTCGGCCTGCCGCTGAAGGTCCGCGCGATGAAGATGGCAGAAGTAGAAAAAGACAAGTAAAAGCAAATAGAATGTCATAGTGAAAAACAGACCCGTCCGAGGGAACAGTTCTCCCGGACGGGTTTCTCTTTGTCATCATCTCTTCCGCGGTCATCTGCCGCTGGCAGTATTTTTTATCGCAACGCCAAAACCGGCTTTTCGTCGCTGTGACTCAACCTGCTACGCCTCCGCGGCCTTCAGCCTCCGATCCGCGTATGTATAATAATCTTCCAACTGGGAACGACACTGTACGAAATATTTTTCCAGTCCCGGATCAAAGTGGGAGCCCATCGACTCCATGATAATCTCATACGCCTGGTCAAACGACATGGCTTCCTTATAACAGCGTTCGCTGACCAGCGCGTCGTAGACGTCCGCGATCGCCATGATACGCGCCTCGATCGGAATGTCTTCCCCTGAAAGATGCTCCGGATAGCCGTTGCCGTTCCATTTCTCATGGTGATATTTCGCGATGTTGCAGGCAATCCTCAGTGTAGTCTCATCGGTCACATCGCGCAGCATGGATGGGATGATCTGCGCGCCCTTCGTCGTATGCGTCTTCATGACCTCAAACTCCTCCGGTGTGTACTTCCCAGGCTTGCGCAGGATCCGGTCTTCTACCGCGATCTTTCCAATGTCATGCAGCGGCGCGGTTCTCACAATCGCCGTGCAGAAGCCGTCAGACAGGCCGAGCTGTCCATCCTTGCGGATCGCGTCGACCAGAATACTCACAACGTCGCTCGTTCGCCTGATATGTCCGCCGGTACTGGCGTCGCGATTTTCTATAATGTTTGCCATACCGAGCACAATCTTCAGCTGAAGCTGTTCGATATGCTCCGTCTTCTCCTTTACGTCGTGCTCCAGCTTCTTCTGGTAATTGTCCACGAGCTTGACATGCTCCCGCTCAACGGTGACGTCGTTGATCCAGATCACGCTGCCCACTGTCTTCCCCGCGTTCTGAACCTTCTTCACCTTTGGCTCATAGACCTTTCCGCCCAGCAGCAGGAAGCCGTCCTCGTCCGTTTTCAGATCGCTCAAAAGCTGAGAGAGCGTCTCCAGCCGGTCTGCTGTGCCCGTCGCCTTCAGCACCGGGAAGAGCTCCTTCGCCAGATCGTTGCTGCCCTTGTAGTACTGATCGGAATCGATCACAATGAGCGCCGTGTCGTCGAGGCTCGAAAATACATAGTCCTTCGCGAGTCCCGTGACATCGTAGATCCGCTCCACGTAAATCAGGTAGAGCGTCAGCACGAGACTGATGCACAGGCCGAACGGCACCAGATCCACCTTTGATACCGTCTTCTGCAAAATATAGGAAGCCGTCGGGCACAGCGCGACCATAAGCAGAATCCACGACTGAGTCCGCCTTCTTCCCTTCTGGTGGTTCCGGTAAAAACGCACGGCAAGCACAATAAACGCGATACAGTAGCAAGCCATCATCGCAACGTAGGCATGGTGCGCGATCCCATACTCCTTCTCCAGGATAGGAATTCCGTCCAACTCCGTCAGGGAGTAAGAGCGGTACAGCAGCGTATGATGATCAAATGTAAACGCAATGATCAGCATACAGAAACTAAACGCCTGCAGCAGCTCGCTGACGATCCTCGGAATCCTGATCCTGCAGAAATTCAGGTAAAACAGCAGCATATAATAGTATACATAACAGCCGCCGGCGTAGATCACCTTCTGCGCGATCACCATTCCCTCGAGCGTCGTCGTGTTGATGCTGAGCCAGTAGCCGGTCATCAGGACACAGATGAAAGTTGTCAGCGTCTGCACGGACTTCTGTCCGTCTCCTGGCCGCTGCCTCAATATAAGATAAAGACAGAACACGGATACAAGTGAAGCCAGGCTGTATCCGATCAGCAAAAGCTCTCTCATAACTCCCCCCATAGATGCGTTCTCTTTCGATGTCACTATGTATCTTCTATTCTTGTTATTTTACTCTAAACAGAACAATATAGCAATATGTTTTTAGTCGATTTGTACAAAATTATGTGTTATTTCTCATTATTCTTTCATATTATTTCACAAATTATTTCGTAGACCATTTTTTTGCTGATTTGCTATGTTGAGACGAAAGAATTTGTCATTATACACGAATGCATTGAAAATCCAGTGTTATAGTGCAAAAAGGCGGATCCTTCAGTAAGCATTATTACTGAAGAATCCGCCTTTTTACAATCTGCCTTCAAACTTATTTATAGTTGACGATCTGCCCGAACTCTTCCTTGAGGGAAGCACCGCCCACGAGGCCGCCGTCGATGTCCGCCTGCGCGAACAGATCCGGAGCCGTCTTCGCGTTCACGGAGCCGCCGTACTGGATGCGGATCTCCGTCGCCGTCGCGTCGTCGTAGATCTCAGCAATGCACGCACGGATGCCTGCGCAGACCTCCTGCGCCTGCTCGGTCGTCGCCGTCTTGCCTGTACCGATCGCCCAGATCGGCTCGTAAGCGATGACAGCCGTCTTTGCCTGGTCTGCCGTCACATTGAGGAAACCAACCTTCACCTGCTGACGGATCCAGTCCATCGTGATGCCCTGCTCTCTCTGCTCCAGCGTCTCGCCACAGCACATGATCGGCGTGATGCCATGCTCAAATGCCTTGAGCATCTTCTTGTTGACCGT
>CANQIW010000304.1 GCA_947624055.1 uncultured Lachnospiraceae bacterium | reverse complement strand
CACGCTCCCGCTCGAATCGATCACGCAGCGGTACTAAGCTCATGCTCCGCATTCGCTAAGTACCGGCGGGTCTCAACGGTTTGCCTTAGGCATTGCCAATCACCTGCACGGGCTGTGCGGTGCATACGGAAAACAGCTTGCGCCAGACTGTTGGTGTTTGCGGCGGAACATCCGCAGACACCACACGCATTCGGTTGATGTTTTATAGTGAACTAAACCCGAAGCGAACCGTCTGCTGTCGTGTTCCGCCGCGTGGTGCCCTTCAGGCAGAACTGGTACATCTCTTCGTAGGACTCAAGTTCATCCTCCGAGGACGGAAGCGCGGGGATCAGGCCCGTGCAGTCTGTTGCGGAGCAGACGCTTTGGGAATAACAGGAGTCTGGCAGATCGACGCGTTCGGTTCTGGCGGACTCTCTTTTTTTGCCCGTAACCTCTGGCGTATGGTTTTCAGATTCGGCATTTCTTGACATATCGGATTCACCTCGTCTTTCTTCTGTTTTTTCAATCGGTGCTAGTATGTCCTGTGTGGGGGAAAATATGTATACATCAAAAATAATCAGTTGCATTATTAAATGAAATATGGTAGTATGAAACAATATAAGATGCATTTGGGAGAGAACAAAGGGAAAGAGTTTGTTCAGTCTGGTAAAATCAGCCGTTTTGTACGGCATTGAATGCAGGATGATCTCAGTGGAGGCGGATGTGAGCGACGGACTGCCCGGTTTTTCTATGGTCGGCTGTCTTTCTTCAGAGGTTCGTGAGGCACAGGACAGAGTCAGGACCGCGCTGAAGAATTCCGGCTACCGCCTGCCGCCGAAGAAGGTCACAGTCAATCTCGCTCCGGCGGATATCCGAAAATCCGGTTCCGGCTATGATCTGCCGATCGCCGTCGCCGTGATGGCTGCACACGGCTTTTTGCCGCAGGAGGTGCTGCAGCGGAAATTTCTGGTGGGCGAGCTGGGACTGGACGGAAGCATCCATGGGATTCACGGAGTGCTCGGTATGGTCATGGAAGCCAGGAAGGCCGGGTGTACTTCGTGTATTGTTCCGCTTGCGAATTTGCGCGAGGGCTCGGTAATAGAGGGGGTTCGGGTGTACGGAGCCCGGAATCTGAAAGAGGTTGTCACACATCTTGTTTCCGGAGTGGATCTTCCGGAAGAATCCATTAATATAGAAGGGAAAATATCAGAAGAGAAGGCCGGGACAAAGCCGGATTTCGCGGACATCAGGGGTCAGCATATGGCAAAGCGTGCGGCGGAGATCGCGGCGGCGGGCATGCACAACCTGCTTTTAAGCGGTCCGCCGGGCGCGGGGAAAACCATGATCGCGAGCCGGATTCCTGGGATATTGCCTCCGCTTTCCGTGGAGGAGGCTCTTGAGGTCTCTCAGATTCACAGTGTTGCGGGAACGCTTCCGGAGGATGGGATACTGACCGAGCGGCCGTTTCGGATGCCGCATCACACGATCTCTCAGGTCGGGCTGGCGGGAGGCGGGGCGAATCCCCGGCCGGGAGAGATCAGCCTCGCGCACAGGGGCGTGCTGTATCTGGACGAGCTTCCGGAATTCCGGAAGGATACGCTGGAAATTCTGCGTCAGCCGTTGGAGGAAGGGGAGATACGTATTTCACGGAACAGCGGACAGTATGTTTTTCCGGCGGAATTTATGCTGGTCGCTTCACGAAATCCCTGCGGCTGCGGGTACTTTCCGGATCGCAGCAGATGCCGCTGCAGTGATTATGAGATAAAGAAATATCTGCACCGGATCAGCAGACCGTTGCTGGAACGGATCGACCTGCATGTTGAGGTGCAGCAGATTCCCTATGAGGACCTGGTGCAGAGCGGCGGGGAGGAGAGCACGGCCGAGATACGCGCGCGTGTACTTCGGGCACAGAGGATTCAGAGAGAACGGTACAGCGGCAGTTCCTGTCGCTTCAACGCGGAGCTGACGGCGGCGGAGCTGGAGGAATATTGCCCCATCGCTCCGCGGGAGGAACAGTGGATGAAGCGGATCTATGAGAAGAAGCAGCTGACTGCGCGGACATATCACAGGCTGCTCAAGGTGGCGCGGACGATTGCGGATCTGGAAGGAAGCGGGACGATAGAGAGACGTCATCTGGATGAGGCGATTCTTTATCGTCCGGTTGAGGCGCTGATGTAATGCCTGATTTTTCAGGCGGCGCGCAGAGGACGAAGGCGCCGCCGGGAGGAACATCAGACAATAAGTATCAGAAGAAATTCCGGAAGGAGTTGAGCAAATGGAAGAATATTGGGAGTGGCTCTGCAGCATCCCCGGACTCTGTCAGGCGCAAAAGGAACTTCTGCTGCGCTGTTTCAAAACACCGAAAGCGGTCTGGGAGGCGTCTGAGCAGGAATTTTCGCACCTGGAGCAGCGGGGGTGCGCGTGGATTCCGCGCATACGGAAATACAGGCAGGAAGCATCCCCGGAAAAAACAGTGCATATGCACAGGGAGCAGGGAATACAATTTACCAGCCATGAACATACTAAGTATCCAAAGAGGCTGCAAAACATCTCAGGAAAGCCATACGGGCTGTTTTACCGTGGAAGGCTCCCGGAGGAAGGCAAGAAGAGCGTCGCCATAGTAGGCGCGCGGATGTGTACCCGACGGGGAAAAGATACGGCGGAGCAGCTTGCGCAGCGGGTCGCGTCTGCCGGCGGGCAGGTGATCAGCGGAGCCGCGTACGGGATTGACGGCGTCGCGCAGTGGGCGGCGCTGGAAAACCACAGCTTCAGCTACGCGGTGCTCGGATGCGGGGTGGATCGCTGCTACCCATCCTCCAACCGGAAACTGTTTGACAGGCTTGAGACAGATGGCGGCATACTCT
>CANQIW010000303.1 GCA_947624055.1 uncultured Lachnospiraceae bacterium | reverse complement strand
GCGAGACCATCAGCGAGGAAAAACTGTCCATGGTGGACAGGGCGGAACAGCTTTTATTAGATTTGGGCTTCCATCAGGTGCGGGTGCGAATTCATGGAATGATTGCACGAATTGAAATTCATCCGGATGAATTTGAAAAGCTGCTCGATGTGCGGGAAAATGTCTGCCGGCAGTTTCGATCGTTCGGTTTTACCTATGTCACTCTCGACCTGCTGGGCTACCGCACCGGCAGCATGAACGAAACGCTGAAAGAAAAATAATGTGCTGAACCAGTTTTCAGGAATCGAACGATTATTTGGAAAAAAGGCGATGGGCGATTAACCGCCTCCCGCGTTGCCGTATTTGGAATCGGCGGCGTCGATGAATATACTGTGGAGGCTCTTGCCCGCTCCGGGGTCGGCGCAATCGACCTGATCGACGACGATAAGGTATGCCTGACCAACCTGAACCGGCAGCTTCACGCCAACAGAAAAACCGTCGGGCAATACAAAGTGGAGGTGGCGGCTGAAAGGATTCGCGAAATCAATCCCGATGTCAGAGTTATGATTCTCCGACAGTCTTTGAAGTGGCGGATATTTACAGCACTTCCGTTTGCCCTCTTGCCAAAGTCATGCGGCACGAACTCCGACGCCGCGGGATCAGAAAACGAAAAGTTGTTTATTCCAAAGAGCCGTCTCTGACGCCGATTGACAATATGGCGATCAGCTGCCGCACGCATTGCATCTGCCTGCCCGGAATCGCAAGGAAGTGTACACAGCGCCGCCAGGTTCCTGGCAGCAACGCTTTTGTTCCACCGGTAGTCGGTTTGATCATTGCGGGAGAGGTAATAAAAGATTTGGCGCTGAAAAGCGTTTAACAGAAACAGGCGCGTCTTCGTAAAAGAAAACACGGTACGCACATCGATCTGTGCCGTATTGTGGTCAATTCCCGTCATGTAAATACTCATAGCTTCGAGATCCCTTCACTGCATTTGTCTTTCACGATCAAATTCCCATCATGTAAACACTCATAGCTTCGAGGTTCCTTCGCTGCATTTGTCTTTCACGATCATCAGAGAATAATAGCCCGCATCCTCCGGAATCTCCCGCGCACTGTAAAAGCATCGTTCGTCCGGCATGCCGCAGTTTTCCACCATGACGGCGCGTTCCCCGGACTGTACGAGCTGCTCCTTCACCGCTTTGATCCTGCTGCCCGCCTTCATCAGCACCTTCGTTCCCGGCAGGCGCAGGGCCTCTTCGATCTGATAAGAAGCCGGTATAATATACAACGGTTCATTCCTTTCCACAAGTCCCATATTCAGCCGCGCGGCAGCAGCGCAGAAGGACGGAACGCCGCTCACAATCTCGGCTTCACCGCCCTGTGCGATCACCAGCCTGTGCAGGTAAAGGTACGTCGAATACACCGTCGGATCGCCCAACGTGAGAAACGCCACTGTCCGCCCGGCGGCAAGGTATTCCCACACCCTTCCGGCCGCGCGCGCATACCCCTCTTCGAGGACCTTCTTGTCCTTCGTCATTGGCCATTCGATCTCGAGGCAATCCTTTTGCCTGATCTCCGGAACTGCCTGCACCGCGATCCGATATGCCGTCGTCTCTTCCTTTTTCCTTCCCGGGACCGCGATCACATCCGCCTCCCGGATCACCCGCGCCGCCTTCATCGTCATAAGCTCCGGATCTCCCGGTCCGACTCCCACACCGCATAATCTCCCTCTCATGTCTCTTCTTTTCTCCGTCTGAATCCTTTGATAAAATTCCTGCCCTCGGGCCGCCCCGGCCTTTTGGCTTCCTCCTTTGCGATAGCGTTTTACTTTTGTTTATCCAGTATACTACAATTTTGCGATGAAGAAAACTTTTTTTCGAACCGGGTTAAATGTCCGTGCGCCGCACAATAAATTCAAAAAGGGAATCTCCCGTAAATTACATTTACGTCGACTCCCTTTTACATTTACTGTATTTATCCGAAATCCTGGTTTCCGGCCATGCGACTGTTGCTAACCTCAGGCTTCGGCTGCCGCCTCGCCTTCACTAAGCGACGCTGCATAGCTTCCAACATACGGTTCATCTGCGCCCTGCGGGCTTGATTCACCTAGTTTTCAGCCATGCGACTGTTGCTAACCTCAGGCTTACATTCCCATCTGTTTTGCGAACTTTTGAAGCGCCAACCTATATCATGTCTGCGTTTTTCCTATATTTTCAGCTGTTTCGAACCTTCAGGATACAGATACAACTTCCTTTCTATTTGCTCATCCCCCAATTATTTTTTGGGGAGAAAATCGTACCGATTCTTTCTTCTTCCATTCGGATTCCTAAATTTTGGGGGGATAACTTCCGTGATTTGGGGGAAACCTTCCTTCCCAAATCATTTTCCTTCATCTCATCTTTCTCCTGCCTGTTCCAATATCATATTTTCCAAATCGTTACTGATATAAAATCCTTTTTGTTTCATCTCGCCAATCACAGGAGCAAGTGTTTCAAGAATCCCCTGCTTCTTTGCACGGAACAGCACACCTATCGTCCCGGTAACTGTAAGTCCCAGATATTTAGCTGTTTTCTTAGCCGCATTATCATCAATGATGACCAGATCAGCTCTTTTTCCTTCCTGTGCAAGAACCATAACTTCTACTTCTCCATCATGGAGTTTCGCCCTATACATCTTCTTCTCAGACTGATCTTCTACACATTCGACATGAATCCATTCTTTCCTGGAGACCTGTCGGCACACCGAATCCTCTTTCGCTGTCACCTCCGCAAATACTGCCTGCGGAATTATGATCTCCTTATATAATTCCTTCAGGATATCCAGTTTTCCAATCTTGCATAGAATAATCAGCGGAGTAGAATTGACGATTACTCT
>CANQIW010000302.1 GCA_947624055.1 uncultured Lachnospiraceae bacterium | reverse complement strand
CATGCAGCGGGAAGTCACGCCGATCTCCTCCTTGATGGCCTCCTCGCACTCCCGGCAGCCGCACCACATCGCCTTGATGAAGCCCGACTTGTTGTCCGCGATGTCCTTGAACTCCTCTTTTGTCACCGCCGTGTAGGTGTGCGAGTCGCGATGCGCCGTGGCGCGAGCGAGCATCTCGCTCTGCATGGTCTCCAGCACCTCCGCCGCCTTTTGCGGAAGCTCCGCGATAGCGGCCGTGATCTTCTCCCTGGTGTCGCGGCGCACGATCACTGCCTGGCCCGCCTCGATATCCTTCGGTCCGAGCTCGATGCGCAGCGGAATCCCGCGCATCTCCTGCTCCGAGAACTTCCAGCCCGGGCTCTTCTCCGTGTCGTCGAGCTTCACGCGAAGCCCCGCAGCCGTGAGCGCAGCCTTTACCTCGTTTGCTTTATCGAGCACACCCTCCTGCTGCTGGCGGATCGGGATCACCATCACCTGCGTCGGAGCGATCCTCGGCGGAAGCACCAGCCCGCTGTCGTCGCCGTGCACCATGATGATCGCGCCGATGATGCGCGTGGAAAGTCCCCACGAGGTCTGGTGCACATACTTCAATGTATTATCCCTGTCCGCGAACTGAATCTCAAACGCTCTCGCGAAGCCGTCGCCGAAGTTGTGGCTCGTTCCGGACTGCAGCGCCTTGCCGTCGTGCATCAGCGCCTCGATCGTGTAGGTTGCCTCCGCCCCGGCGAATTTCTCCTTGTCCGTCTTGCGGCCGCGGATCACCGGGATCGCCAGCACTTCCTCGCAGAAGTCCGCGTAGACGTTCAGCATCTGCTGCGTGCGCTCCTCGGCCTCCTCAGCGGTCGCGTGCGCGGTGTGCCCCTCCTGCCAGAGAAACTCCCTCGAGCGCAGGAACGGACGCGTCGTCTTCTCCCAGCGCACCACAGAACACCACTGATTGTATACCTTCGGCAGATCGCGGTAAGAATGCACGTCGTTCGCGTAGAAATCGCAGAACAGCGTCTCCGACGTCGGGCGCACGCACATCCGCTCCTGCAGCGGCTCCAGCCCGCCGTGCGTCACCCAGGCCACCTCCGGCGCGAAGCCTTCCACATGATCCTTCTCCTTCTGGAGCAGGCTCTCCGGAATGAAGATCGGCAGATACACATTTTCAACGCCTGTCTCCTTGAACCGACGGTCCAGCTCATGCTGGATGTTCTCCCACAGCGCGTACCCGGCCGGCTTGATCACCATGCAGCCCTTGACGCTGGTGTAGTCGATGAGCTCCGCCTTCTTGACAATGTCCGTGTACCATTGCGCGAAATCCTCCTCCATGGAAGTGATCGCTTCCACAAGCTTCTTTTCCTTCGCCATTATATTTTCCTCCTTCTTAGAACTCGAATTGGTTTTTCTCAGTCCTCCCACGGCCGGATGCGGTAGCGCACGCCCAGCTGCGCGCAGATTTCGCGGCAGCGGTCCTCCTCCTGCGCGGTCAGCGTCGTCGCCACGGTCGTCATCACCACCTGCGGCACGTACCGCACGCACTCCCGGGCAAAATCGAGCATCGCGTCGAACGACTGCTCTCCGAATTTCGGGCGCACAAGCTCGTAATATTTCTTCCTGTCAGGCGTGTTCAGACTGATCGAGACCGTGTCGACAAGCCCCTCAAGAAGCGGCACAATGTCCCGTCCGTTCACGAGATTGCCGAGCCCGTTCGTGTTGACGCGGATCGGCTTCCCATAGCGCTCCTTCACAAAACGCGCGGTTCTCAGCAGCATGTCCAGCGCCTCCGTCGGTTCTCCGAATCCGCAGAAAACCACCTCCGCGTATTTGTCCATATCAAACTTCTCAAACTCCGCCAGCACCTCGTCGAACGTCGGCGTGTGCTCCAGCCAGAGCGGTCCTGATTCCTCCATGCTCTCGCGCGTCTGCCGCAGGCAGAAAGTACACGCGCACGGGCACTTGTTTGTCAGATTCACGTACAGATTGTCATGTACCTCATATAAGATCGTCATTGCGGTGTGTTTCATGGTATCGCGCTCCTTTTCTGTCGTCCGCTGCTTTTACGCCCCATGCCGTCTCGTCTCCGCGGCGATTTCCTTCAGCAGATCCATCTCGCTCTGATACTCGCGCATGATCCCATCCTCCCCGAGCAGGACGCCCTGCCAGCCGGCTCTCCGGCGGCTCTGCACCAGAATGTCAAACGTGCGGCGCGCGCCCTGCTGCGCAAGGATCTCCTCATCGCTCAGGAATATCTCCGGAGCGGCGTAATGACCCGTCCCGGGCGCCGTGCCGCGGAAGCTCCGCTTCTCCTGAAAGGTCTGCGGATATCCCCGCTTGTCGAACAGCTTGTCCGCCAGCACGATCATCTCCCCGAAATCGCGGAAGCTGACCGGCTCGCGATTCATCGTGCTGTAAAATTTCCCCCAGAAATCCTGCGCAGCATCGCTGTCTATACAGATCCGGAGACTGTTCGCCGGATATGTTCTATCGCTCTTCTTGTCGCTCATACTACCTCTCCCAACTGTTCCTGCCTTCTCTAGCCGATCGTCTGTTTCTCTGTTTCTCTATTTCTCCGCTTCTCTGTTCCTCTATTTCTCTGCTTCTCTGTTCCTCTATTTCTCTGCTTCTCTGTACCCTGTTCCTATCCCTGCAGCATTTCCCCATGTCCACAACTGCCGGTCTTCTTTGTCCAGCCGGCTTCTTCACCCGGCCATCTTCGCGAGCTTCGCCGCCTGATCCGCCGCGATGCAGCTGTCGACAATCTCCTGGATATCGCCGTCCAGAACCTTCTCCAGCTTGTAGAGCGTCAGGTTGATGCGGTGATCCGTCACGCGCCCCTGCGGAAAATTGTACGTGCGGATCTTCTCCGAGCGGTCCCCGGTGCCGACCTGGCTCCTGCG
>CANQIW010000301.1 GCA_947624055.1 uncultured Lachnospiraceae bacterium | reverse complement strand
GCGGCGCGCCCTCCTTCGGGTGCCGCATCGCGCAGATGTCCGCGTAGCAGGAGATGACCCGGATCGTGTCCGCGACGCTCTCACCCTTGGCCGCAGAGCTCGAATCGGCCGAAGAAAAACCAAGTACGCTGCCTCCCAGATTCAACATTGCGGCCTCGAAACTGAGACGGGTGCGGGTACTTGGTTCGTAAAACAGAGTGGCTAATTTCTTGCCTGCGCAGCTGTGCGCGTATTTTTCGGGACTCTTTTCAATATCGTTCGCCAGATCAAGCAGTCGGTCCAGTTCCTCGACCGAGAAATCCAAAGGATTCATCAAATGTCTCATAAGCTCCTCCTCGCGTTTTTGCAGTCTGTTTTCTGTTTTGTATCATATCCTATTTTATATGGAAATTCAAGACGGAAACAAAAAATTAGTGGAAAAAGAAAAAATCTGGTTGATTTCTGACCGCAGGTATTGTATTCTTATAAATGAAAACGAGGAAAGCTGACACACAGTTTTCTCGGGTTTGTAAGAGTTGTTATATCAACTAAATACAAAACAGGAGGATGAGTGAAATGAGCATGAAGAAGATTTCTGCAGTGATTCTTGCAGCAGCGATGGTACTCGGCACGATGCCGATGGCGGCAGCCGCGGACGAGGCTCCGGAGTCCATCAAAGTAGGTATGGTTACCGACGCGGGCGGTATCAACGATCAGTCTTTCAACCAGTCGGCATGGGAAGGCCTTGAGGCGCTTGCCGAGGAGAACGACGCAATCGAGGTGAACTATCTGGAGAGCGCGACGGACGCGGATTATGCTTCCAATATCCAGACCTTTATCGATGAGGGATACGACCTGATCATCTGCGGCGGCTTCATGCTGGCAGGCGCTACGCGCGAGGCTGCTGAGGCGAATCCGGATCAGAAGTTCGCGATCGTCGACGACGCGTCGAACGCGGACCTTGCGAACGTTGCTTGCCTGATGTTCTCCCAGGAGCAGGCTTCCTATCTGGTAGGCGTGGTCGCAGGCATGATGACCAAGTCCAACAAGATCGGTTATGTGCAGGGTCAGGTTACCGATACGATGAACCTCTTCGGCTACGGCTATATCGCAGGCGCTCAGTCCGTGAATCCGGATATCGAGGTTATGCAGTTTAACGTGAACAGCTTCACGGACGCGGCTACGGCTTCCGCAGGCGCTACCGACATGATCACGAACGGCGCGGACGTCATCTACCACGCGGCGGGCGGCTCAGGCGCAGGTGTGATCCAGGCTTGTGTGGACAATGATATCTACGCGATCGGCGTTGATACGGACCAGTCCTACCTGGCTCCGGAGACGGTCATCACCTCCGCTATGAAGCGTGTTGACATCGCTGTTACCTCGATCACCGAGGGCGTGCTTGCGGGCGAGTTCGCAGGCGGCGTGCATCAGTACAGCCTGGAGGATGGCGGCGTGGACATCGCTCCGACGCAGGATCTCCTTCCGGACGATGTGATCGCGGCAGTTGAGGCGGCGAAAGAATCGATCCTTTCCGGCGACGTAGTGGTTCCGACCACAGCGGAAGAGTGCCCGGATTTCGTTCTTGAGTAATCCGACACAGACGGAGAAGGATCATGTTTCCGAAACGCGGGCGGGGGACAATGGCCCGGAGATTTTCGGAATACTGTAAAGGGTGAATGATGAGGGGACTGTTGTAAAATAATTTATCTTATTTTGCAGCAGTCCCTTCTTTCAAGATATCTATGCTGTGCAGGGAATTGTGGCCAGTAAAGACGACACGGCGGAGCGTTTCTGTACATGGAGAACAAGTTTTCCGCATGGATTTTAAAAATATGCATTATGCATGGGCTTTCAATGAATGAAATATGAGGTGAGAGATTTATGAAACGAGTTTTAACACCGGAGATCATCGAGGAGAAGCGGCAGGAGATCTACAACACTCTGGTCGATCCGACGAGCTCCCACGAGCAGAAGGTTACCTACCTCGCGCGGCACGCGGAGAATTTTATGACGGTGCTGGACGAGCCGGAGGAGCTGGATGAGCTGATGCGCTGCGACATCGACACACGCTGTATCTGCAACCTGTTCGAGGGGGACGCGCCGTACCGCCCGAGGTACATCTGCATCGATTTCCCGAAATTCCTGCGCGAGGGCAGCGAATTCCTGCAGCTCGGGCCGGCGAAGGACTTCGCCGAGGCGCTGACGAACCTGATGATCATGTACCACAACATTCCGAGCATCACGAACTATCCGGTCTTCATCGGCGATCTCGACGAGCTGCTGGGGCCGTATATCGAGGATCTGGACGACGAGACGGTGAAGAAGGCGCTGCGCCTGTGGCTGACGATGATCGACCGCACGATCCTTGACTCCTTCTGTCATTCGGATATCGGCCCGAAGGCCAGCCGTTTCGGCTATCTTCTGATGGAGGTGGAGTCGGAGCTTGAGAACGCGGTGCCAAACCTGACGATGCGCGTGAGCAAGGACACGCCGGACGATTTCATCCTGGCGGGCGTCAAGTGCGCGCTGCACTCGGCGAAGCCGAGCTTCGCGAACGACGAGATGTTCCGCGGCGAGCTGGGGGACGATTACTGCATCGCAAGCTGCTACAACGGACTGCTGAAGGGCGGCGGTTCCTACACCCTGAGCCGCCTGATCCTCTCGAATATCGCGAAGAAGGCGGAGAATATCGAGGATTTCAAGAAGAATGTGCTGCCGCATGTCTGCGACGTGATGGCGCGCTATATGGACGAGCGGATCCGTTTCCTTGTGGAGGAGAGCGGCTGGTTTGAGAACAGCTTCCTCGCGCGGGAGGGCTTTGTACAGCGCGAGAAGTTTACGGCGATGTTCGGGCTTGTGGGCCTTGCGGAGTGCGTGAACCTGCTCCTCGAGAAGGAGGGC
>CANQIW010000300.1 GCA_947624055.1 uncultured Lachnospiraceae bacterium | reverse complement strand
CATTGCGGAGAGCGTGATCTACGCAATGCTGATCCTTGCGGTATCCGCTTTCTGCCTGACTTCTCTGGACACGGCGACCCGTCTGGCCCGTTACATGTTCCAGGAGTTCTGGCTTGAGCCGGGACAGACCTACAAGGATGTGACAGGCGTCAAGAAGACCCTGACGAACCCGTATGTGGCTACGATCATCACGGTGGTGCTCGGCATCGCGCTCGGCATGACCGGCTACTCGAACATCTGGCCGCTGTTCGGCGCTGCCAACCAGCTGCTCGCGGCTCTCGGCCTTCTGGCTGTCGCTGCATGGCTCGGCAAGATGGGCAGAAACAACAAGATGTTCCTGTTCCCGATGGCGTTCATGCTGGTTGTCACGATCGTATCTCTGTGCCAGACCATCATGACGAATTTCAGGAATGCGACCGCAGCGGGCGCTGTCGGCACCGGCTGGATGTGGACGCGCGCAGGCATCGCGGTGCTGCTTGTCATCCTTGCGGTGGTGCTTGCAATCGAGGGCATCCAGACGCTGACAAAGCAGAAGAAGTAATAAACTGCGAAAAAGCATACATACAAAAACGAAGACCCGGGGCGTTTGTCCCCGGGTCTTTTGCTTTTCAGCCGGCGGATCGGCCTGAGGCGGCTGCCTGCCGCCGACTGGTCGTTTGCATGCTGTCTGGTTTATCACCGCATAGCTTCGTTCATATCTTCTACGACCTCTTTGCTGATCTCATTCCTCTGCGCCATGCCGCGCATGATCGAGATGGTTTTCTCATGGGACAGGCCGTCTTTGTAAGGCCGCTTTTCTGTCAGTGCCTGATAGATGTCGATGCAGGCCATCAGCTGCTCCTCAAAACTCAGGTCCTTCTCCGAGAGGGCTCTCGGGTAACCTTTTCCGTTCAGTTTCTCATGATGGTTGGCCGCCCACTCGACGATGTCGGGGATTCCTTTGATCTTGCTCAGGATACGGTAGGTCGCTGCGGCGTGATCCTTCATCTCCGCGAATTCGTACTCGGTGAGTTTGCCTGGCTTCTCCAGGATGTCGTTGGAGACGATCAGCTTGCCGATATCGTGCATTGCTCCCGCGAAGAAATAGCGCAGAGTCTTCTCGGCGTCAAAGCCGTAATAATGCGCCATTTTTTCAGCTTTTTCCGCGACGCCCCTGGAGTGCGTCTGTGTGAAAGGGGATTTGTAGTCGATAATGTCGATAAAGAATTCCGCAATGCCGCGGATCTCCTGTTCGGAGTAATCGCGGACCGTCGTCGGGAGTTCCCGGCGCAGAAAGGCGAGCGCGCCTTCGCGCTGCAGTTTGCTCAGCGTATCATAGTCGATCGCTTTCAGGAACAGTTCCACGGTGTCCGCGGAGAACAGTCGTCCGGACTGCTGCCGAACCCATTCGCTGAGCTCATCGAATTCCGAGGCTGTCATGTCGGCCAGTCGGCTTGTGATATCCAGAGTGTCGGCCAGGTGCAGGATCCGGGATTTCAGAGGCGTCTCGGAAGCGCTCCGCCCAAGCGCGCCCGAGCCGTCCGCGTTTTCGTGATGGCAGAGGATGATATTTTTTATATCGGTACGAAAAGGGATCAGGCGGATGTTCTGTTCCCCGTTCACACAGTGGGAACGCAGCAGGCCTGCTTTCTGCGGCTGACTCATATCGGAAAAATGCAAAGACGCGTTCTCCGCCAGTATGCTGCCTGCCAGTTCCTCGCTGATGTATTCGATCAGAGCGTTGTCGTGCAGAATGCAGCAGCCTGTAAAATCGCGCAGTTCCTCCTCGCTGAAGCCGGCTTCCTTTCCCATCAGCAGTGAGAGGCAGGCCACGCGTTTGCCGTGACCGGTATCCACTCCGATCAGTTCTGTCTCAATCCTGTCCAATGCAAAGGAAAGCGCATAAAGTGTGTCTGTCAGATCCAGTTTCATGTGTTGGCGGACCTCCTGTTGGTTAAAATATGGTCAGGTATTTATTGCTTTACCTCGAATTTGTATCCGATTCCCCAGACGGTTGTAACGGCCCATTTGTCATGGTCCTTGAGCTTTTCGCGGATGCGTTTGATATGTACGTCCACGGTGCGGGTATCGCCCATGTATTCGTAGCCCCAGAGCTGGTCGAGCAGCTGCTCGCGCGTGAAGACCTGATTGGGCGAAGAGGCCAGAAAGTACAGAAGTTCCAGCTCCTTGGGCGGCATCTCGATGTTCTCCCCGCGGTAGGTGACGGAGTAGTTTGTCAGGCTGATCGCGAGATCCGGATATTCTACATATTTGCCGGCGGTTGCCGCGGCGGCGGGAAGCGGCCTTAACGCCATGCCGAGCGGACGGTAGCGGCGGAGTACGGCCTTGATGCGCGCGCCAAGCTCCCGCCTGTCGAAGGGCTTCACGAGATAATCGTCCGCGCCGAGCTCGAGGCCGAGTATTTTGTCGAGAATGTCCGACTTCGCCGAGACGATGATGATCGGTATGCCGGAGAAGCGGCGGATCTCCCGGCAGACCTGAAAGCCGTCGATGCCGGGCAGCACAAGGTCGAGCAGAACAAGATCCGGGCCGAATTCCGAGAGCGCGTCGAGCGCGGTCTCCCCATCGTATGCGGTTTTTGTGTCATACAGTTCTCCGGACAGATACCCGGCGAGCTGCCCGGCGGCTGTCCGGTCGTCGTCTACGATCAGGATCTTCTGCTGTGCGGCCATGTGAGTCCTCCTTGATTTTATGATTCATTCAGCCATTTCAAGCCACAGACGTGCCTGCTGAGGCAGTCATCTGTTTCTTCGAAACTTACGTAAACTCCACGATCGTCACGCCGGAATCCCCCTCCCCGTATTCGCCGAGGCGGTAGGAGGCGACGTGTTTCTGTCGGCGCAGGTACTGGTGGACGGCCTTGCGCAGGATGCCGCTGCCCTTGCCGTGCACGACACGAAC
>CANQIW010000299.1 GCA_947624055.1 uncultured Lachnospiraceae bacterium | reverse complement strand
AGCGCGTCGCCGGTGAGATGCTTCATCTCGAGCTCCATTGTGCGCAGACGCTGTTCCATCTGCAGAAGATCCTGTTTTACGCTCAGGAGCTCCGCGTAGATCGTTTGCGTGCTGTTGACGTCCTGGTGCTGTTCGAGATAGCCGAGCGTTTTGCCCCTGGTGAGCGCGACCACACCCGAATCCGGCTCCATCTCGCCGACGATGATGCGCAGAAGCGTCGTCTTGCCGGCGCCGTTGATGCCGACGAGCGCGGTCTTCTCATGGTCTTCGATGTGGAACGACGCGCCCGAAAGGATGACGTCCGTGCCGAAGGATTTCGATATATTCTGACAGGAAAGTATCATGGAGATGCTCCTTTGGATTTCAATATAATCACTGCGCGTCCGACCTTGCGTGCATCGACTGAGGCGGACGCTCTTTTGTTTTGTACCCATTATACTAAAAATCTGGCAAAAGACAACAAGGAAAACGAAAACTTGCTTGATTAAAACAAATGAGATGATATACTATATTTACATAAATTTAAAGGGATGGGCCGAGGCATGCAAGACCAGTTAAAACAGAAGAAAAAACGAATTTTTGATATCATCCAGATCGGCAATGCCGGGGATTTCCCCAGTATTCTGTTTGACGTGGTGATGACGGCCGCGATCCTGTGCAACCTGTTCATCGCGATCTTCGACACCTTCGAGGCGTCGGCGGATTACAAGTGGCTGCTTCACACGGTAGAGTGTGTCACGGTGGTCGGATTTACGGTCGAGTATGCGCTGCGCGTCTGGACGGCGGAGTATCTGTACCCGCAGATGCCTCCGCAGAAAGCGAGATGGAGGTATATCTTTTCCTTTACGGGGATCATCGACCTTTTGTCGTTCCTGCCGTTTTACCTGCCGGTCTTCTTCCCGGCGGGGATCGTGGCGTTCCGGATGTTCCGAGTGATCCGCATCCTGCGGCTGTTCCGGGTCAACCGCTACTACGACGCGTTCAATGTCATCTCGGATGTACTGCGGCGCAAGAGGGGGCAGATCGTGTCGTCAGTCCTGATCATTCTGATCCTGATGACGGCGTCTTCACTCTGTATGTACGGGCTGGAGCACGAGGCGCAGCCGGAGGTGTTCAGGAACGCGTTTTCCGGCTTCTGGTGGTCGGTGTCCACGCTGCTGACGGTCGGATACGGCGATATCTATCCGGTCACGGTGGCCGGACGCATTTTCGGTATCATCATCACGTTTCTGGGCGTCGGGATGGTGGCGATTCCGACCGGTATCCTTTCGGCCGGCTTCGTCGAGCAGTATTCGATGATCAGGGAATCCGCAAACTATCTGTTGAATGAGGAGATGCGTTTCGTGCGGCTCGGGATCGGCGCGAAGCATCCGTGGATCGGACGAAAGGTCAGCGGACTTGACCTTCCGCCCGGCCTGTTTCTTGCCATGATCCAGAGGCCGGACGGTTCGATGCTCGCGCCTGAGGGGAATACGGTGATCGGGGAGGGAGACGTGGCAGTGATCAGCGCGGAGTCGAGCGCGGACCGCAGCAGCCTCACTCTGCGCGAGATCGTTCTCGGGGAGCATCATCCGTGGAACGGCTGCCGGATCCGGGATCTCGACCTGTCCCGCCGGACGCTGATCGTCATGATCCGCAGAAACGGCGACCCGCTTGTCCCGAAGGGGGATACGGTGCTGAAGGAGAAGGATGAGATCTTCCTGTGCACCAGGAAGAACATCGCGGACTCAAAGCTGATCCGAGTCTGATCGTGCAAATTGAGCTGTAACATGACAGGCTGTAATTGACAAAAAATAGACAAGCGGGTATAATATTGCAGACAACGATGTGTGCTTGAAAAGAGGTTAATTGTGGAAGATCATGAGATTTCAAAAGTGGTGGTCAAGCGGCTGCCGCGTTATTACCGGTATCTGGGCGATCTGCTTGAGAAGAAGGTGGAGCGTATCTCATCCGGAGAGCTGAGCGAGCTGATGGGGGTCACCGCTTCCCAGATCCGTCAGGATCTGAACAATTTCGGCGGCTTCGGACAGCAGGGCTACGGCTACAATGTGAAATATCTGTACAACGAGATCGGCAAGATCCTGGGGCTGGATAAGGTCTACAATATGATCATCGTCGGGGCCGGCAACCTTGGCCAGGCGCTGGCCAATTATGTGAAGTTTGAAAAGCGCGGATTCAGGATCAAGGGACTTTTTGATGTGAATCCGAAGCTCTGCGGCCGCACGGTTCGCGGGATTGAGATCCGAATGACGGATGAGCTCCCGCAGTTTATCCGCGAGAACGAGATACAGATCGCGGCGCTCACGCTCCCGAAGAGCGGTGCGGAGGTGATTGCGCCGATCCTTGTAGAGAACGGGATAAAAGCGATCTGGAATTTTGCGCATACGGATCTGCATGTTCCGCCAAGTGTCGTCGTCGAGAATGTGCATCTCTCGGAAAGTCTGATGCAGCTTTCCTACAATCTGAATCATTCCGAACATACAGAATAGAGAAAAGAGCCGGCGATGGGGAATTCATCTGTCGGCTCGTTATGTATTTGCGTATCGAAGCAGGGCAGACCATACAGATTTTCCTTCGGCGGGACTTCCCGTGATGAAACGGTCTGTCCGGCGCTGACAGATGGCTGGAAAGGAAGTGGGAAAATGGAATTTTTACTGAACGCGCAGCAGATGAAGCATTGCGACGGCGACACGATCGAGAAGATCGGGATCCCTTCGCTTGTCCTGATGGAGCGGGCGGCGCTCTCGGTTGTCGATGAGATCTGCCGTGCGGGCTGTGACCTCCGGTCGGTGCTTGTAGTCTGCGGCTCCGGGAACAACGGCGGGGACGGCTTTGCGGCTGCCCGGCTTCTCGACGAGCAGGGTGTGCGCGTGACGGTCGCTTTCGTGGGAAACGAGGAGTCGGTGACGG
>CANQIW010000298.1 GCA_947624055.1 uncultured Lachnospiraceae bacterium | reverse complement strand
GCCTCCGAGACGATATGGCTTATGGAGGCGGTGTGTATATCATCAAGCGGCTGGCACATCTCGTCGTGGATGCGAAGGATGATGGCACCGGCCTGTATCTCCTTTGCGACTATATGACCGCCCCCTTTGTTATTCAATTTTTATTTTATCCAAGCATATCAGGAAGATACGCTCATGCCTCGTATTCGCTCAAAATGTCCTCAAAATCGGCCAGGAACTCGCCCCGGAAGACGGGCCGAAGCTTTCGGGAGGCCATTACCTCGGCATACATGTCCGAGAGCTCGATCCCGGACAGGCGGAGGAGGACATCGATGATTGTAACAGCGGAGTTCACCTGATCTGATCCCTGTAGATCACACAAACTGCGATAGAAACGCCGGATCTCACGAAGGTTCATGCGGTCGTGCAGAAAGTCGAAAACGGGAAGTGTGACCGCGCCGGACAGGGTGTTGATGGTGTTGTTCATGATGGTTCTCCTTTATGTTTGATTTTGAAAATTAAAGCGGCACGGGTGTCCCGTGCCGTATGCCCGTATGCGATATAATGACCGTATATAAAACAGCGTTCACAAGCGGCTGCCCGTGAACGCTGTTAATCTTGTGTTTTGGACATTAGCCCTCGCGCCTGTAATGCGGCTGTGGCTTGTACTCCTTCTGCTGATACTTCTTATATTTTTCGCTTTGCCGCTGCTCTGATTCAGATTCCTCCAAGGACGCTGCATCGTAGTCAGCCGGCTCATCACAAACGGCGTCAAGCAAAATCTGATGGATTTGGCAAAGTCCGGCAGGGGTAAAATCATCAAAACCCTTTTCGTACAAGAGCATCATGTTCTGGCGGGATTGTTCGGCTTCTACGAGGTCCAGCGTTTTATCATCCCGAATATCCAGCTTGTTCCGCAAGACCGGGACATCTTCGTATAAATACGGATCAGGCACGGTTTTGCACCTGTTCGGCAAGGCGTTTGTGGTGTGCCAGAAGCGCCGCCTTTACTTGGTCGCCGGTAAGCTCACCACGCGCCCATTTTGCGGAAAGCTGCTTTGCGTAGTCAGACACGGGCGCGCTCTCGATCGCGTTGATGGCGTCAGCGGTCTTTACAGCCGCAATTCGTCTGTCCAACTGCGTTTCTGTCATCAGCATATCACATCTTGTTATAGTATAGCACGGGAAAAGCGAAAAATAAAGAACTGCTTATGTACTGGGCCAGGCTGAGCCTGTTCTAGTGAGATTATCGCTCCCAAGTAAACGCAGGATAGAGCAGCCGCCTCCTAAGCGGCAGGTCGGACGTTCGAATCGTCTCATGGGTGCCACATCAGAAGGGCTTTGAAGGTGTCAGATCCTTGCAAGCGAGGCTCCTCCATCGGTCAAAGCCCTTCTTCTTCCCGCGAAACCCGCTGCGCTGAGCTTTCGCAGGAGCCCTGGGATAAGCTACAAAAAAGAGGAGGCACCCATAAGTGTCTCCTCAAAAACATGGTATGTCAGATCCCACTCTGAATCATATCCCTTGCCCAATCCAATATTGCTTTGGCATACTGAAGAGCTTTTTTGGGGCTTTGCTCGCCCAAAACCAACTCATTCGGATAACGTACTATCACACCAAAGGGGTTAAGAAAGTCAGCATAGGCAAAGTAGTGATCATCAATTGTAAACCGCTGTTCAAGACTTCTCAAAAGGAAAGAAATATCGTGCTTTTTGGGAGCCTCGTCTGTTATATGCGCCGACAGGATCACCGCTTTAACTGCTTTTTCCGCCGCTTGCTGGCAATGGAAGCAGATGATCTCGATCGGCATTGGACGAAACGCATTATAAAGATGCTCTGCCACAACATAATCGTTCTCAGCCAGTTTCATCCATGTATCAACACTGTTAGCCATAGAGAAGCACTCCTTTACGGTATACTTCTCTTTCCACAGACGGGGTATTCTTTCGGGCTTCAAATCCAGCTTTCGTACCGACCAAAATATCGACAGGGCGTTGCTTCACCTTGCAGATCGCCCGGTATGCCTGCACTGTCAGGTCAAACAGATTTTCGTCTTTGTCATCGACAACGATGTAGAAATCCAGATCACTGTCCTCTGTTTCCGTTCCGTCCGCAAAGGACCCAAATAGGTACACCTGCATGGGAGAGAGTGCCTCAACAAACCTAGCCTTCAATTCTTCGATCTCATGTACTGGCACTGACTTCGCCCTCCTTCCATTAAACTGATCTATCCTACATTACATAGTATAACAGACCCATGCAAGACATACAAGGAAGAATATACTTGTTTTTGGGCAGTTGGTTCACCTTTCTGATGTGGACAAACTGTGTCCGCCTGGTCTCCGTCTAATCATTTTTCCACCTGCATGATGCGGAGATAGAAAAAAGATGAATGAACAACAGGAATCACCAGGATACATGAAATGTCCGCAAACGCTTGGAAGCAGGGCAAAGAATGACATCACAGGTCGCTACGGTACACTTGAATTGACTTAATCCGTGTATCTCACAAGCGACAGGTCGGATGTTCGATTTTTGTGTTTGGGAATAGATTTGTAGCCGTTTGCTTTCAGACGGAGTGATTTACTTGACCCATAGTTGACTGAGGGGCCGGTTTTTGCGTGAAAATCCCGCAGGATTAGGACTTTTTTAGTTGACTGGGAATTGTCCCTTGAAGAAATCTGCTTCAAACAACTCCGCACTGGCGCGGCGGCGCCGGTCTAAGATGTGCCCGTAGATCTCGGTGATCATATCCGCCTGGGCGTGACCGGAATCGCCCTGCACTGCCTTGATGTTGCCGTGGGTGAGGATGAGCTTATAGGTGATGCTGCTATGCCGCAGGCTGTGGAAGGCGACCTTCGGCAAACCGCAGGAGGCAAGCAGCGCATGGAACCGCTCCAAAAGAAAGCTGTTCTGCAATGGGAGGCCCCGGT
>CANQIW010000297.1 GCA_947624055.1 uncultured Lachnospiraceae bacterium | reverse complement strand
CACATCATGCCTGTTCGAAAATGCTCTGAATCGCATCAAATATTCTTCTCAGTCCGGGATCGTCGGCACCGCGTCCGACGGAACCGGACAGGTATAGCCCGCCGCCGTGCGTTTTTCAAACTCCGCGCGAGCCTCCCGCAGGATCTCCGGCTGTTCAAACAGATCGATCGCCCCTGCCGCGAGCACCTTGCCCGCATGGAGCGCCGCCTTGTGTCCGATCTCCGTGCGGCCGCAGGAGACATTCTGCCAGCTGTGGCCCGGGCAGCCATTCGGCCATGACGCGACATGGATCTGCGCCGTCGGAGTAAGCCAGCTCACATCGCCCACATCTGTAGAACCGGGATCGAACGCATCTCCCTGATAGAGCGGCGCGAGGAATTCGTTCATCGCATGGCCGCACTGCCTGCGCTGCTCTTCCACCTGCTCACGCAGCGCGCTGTCGTTCTCCGCCGCCACGCCCGGCGTCTTGCCGCTTCCCGGATAGGTTCCGGCGAGCGCATCCGCGTAGGCATGTTCTTCCGGCGTATAGTGCGGCACGCCGAGCGCTTTAAAGTTCTCGTACAGCACACGCTCCAACGTGAAATTGCTGACCGTGTCCGCCAGGCCGTCGATAAACTTCTTTTCAAAGCTCGTATCCGTCATCAGAGCCGCGCCCTGCGCAATCCGGTCTACACGCTTCTGCAGCTCCACCGCCTCGGCGACCCGGTTTGAGCGCACCATGTAGAGCACGCTCGCGCGCGGCTGCACCACGTTCGGACTGCAGCCTCCTCCGTCCGTGATCGCATAGTGGATGCGCGCCCTGTCGCTCATGTGCTCGCGCAGAAACTGCACGCCGACGTTCATCAGCTCGACCGCGTCCAGCGCGCTTCGTCCCAGCTCCGGAGCGGCCGCCGCATGGGATGCCACACCCTCGAACTTATACTGCGTCTGAATGCAGGCGTTCGAAGAACCGGTCGCCACCTCGTTCACATCCTCCGGATGCCAGGTCAGCGCCGCATCCAGTTCCTTCCAGAGACCATCGCGCGCCATGAACGCCTTTGCTGCGCCGCCCTCCTCGCCGGGGCAGCCGTACAGAACAACCGTCCCGGGGCGTCCGCCCTGCTCCAGATATGCCTTCACGCCAAACGCCGCAGCCAGAGCACCCGCGCCCAGCAGATTATGACCGCAGCCATGACCGCAGCCGCCCGGAACAAGCTCATCGCGCTGTATGCTTCCGGCTCTCTGTGAAAGCCCGGAGAGCGCGTCGTACTCTGCCAGGATCCCGATCAGCGGACGCCCGTTTCCGTAGCTCGCCGAAAAGGCCGTCGCGATGCCGCAGATACCCTCCTCTACCCGGAAGCCCTCCCCGCGCAGAATCTCGCAGTAAAGCGCGGCTGACCTCTTCTCCTGCAGGGAGAGTTCCGCATACTCCCATATCCGATCCGCCACATCGGTGATCTTATCCGCCCGTGCCTCGATCGCCGCGAGCGCGGCCTGTTTTTGCCGTATCATATCAAGCACCTCTTGTCCCCGTATATTTCTTATCTCTGCAGCATCCCTGCCATATTCAGGCGACAGCTCTAAAACAAAAGCTGCTTTCATTTACTTTCCTGCCGGCCGTTTCTTCCAGCCAGCGTCGATCCTTGCCTCCATCTCTTCCATCGGTCTCAGCCCGGAGAGTGCATCATACGCCGACACACAGGAGGCGCCGGCTGCCGCCGCCAGCTGCACAGCTCTTTTCAGGGGATATCCCTTCAACACAGCCGTGAGAAACGCGGCAATACTCGTGTCTCCGGCTCCTGTTCCCGAAAGGACACAGTCTGGTTCATAGCTTCTCTCAAATCCCTCCGCCCCGGCCCAGACCGACGGATCGAGCCTGATCCGCTCTCCCACGCTTTCCAAAGCCCGGCTGTCTGCAGTCCTGTAATACAATCCCGGCGCTCCGCATTTGATCAGAACAACCCTTGCGCCAAGCTCAATGCATCGTCCCGCCAAAGGCTTCACATCACGTTCACCATCAAGCATTTCCGTAATATCCAGTCCTGACGCACGTTTCTGCCACTCCGCGAATCGCTCCCGATCCATCATGTAACAAAGCTCCTCAGCGCTCGGAACAAAGAAATCAACATAAGGAAGCACCCGCTTCAGGATTTCTTCCCAATCCGCGTTTCCTGCCTCTGATGCCGGATCGACAGAGGCCATATCAAGCGAAGTGGCAGCTCCCGCAGCTTTCGCACGCCGCATCAGCGCCACCAGCTCAGATCCTTTGTCCGCGTACATCGATCGCATCAGCGGCGGATAACCGAAGTGGAACAACGCGGCCTCCCTCAACGCATCCCCTGAAATGTCCGATGCGCGGAAGGTATGATTCGCGCCCGGATTGTGCAGAAAGATCCGATCGATTCCCGGAACCGCAAGGATCACAGAATAGGAAGTGCTCTCCGTGTCCGAGAAGATCATCCCTTCATCCGCACCGTACTGCTTCAGAATGCTGCATACAATCGTTCCGAGCGTATCCCTGCCGATCTTCCCCATCAGTGTAACATCAGCGCCCAGAAATTTCATTGCCAGGCCTGTGTTTGCCACGGCGCCGCCCGTATGGATGTCTATATTTCCCGTCTGGATCAGCTTCCCCGGAGAAAGAACCTTCTCCAGGCTGTCCGCTTTTTCTTTCGGAAATATCGGTGTGATATCCAGGCAAATGTGCCCGGCAACGATTACTTTCTTCATCTGTGTACTCCTGTCTGTCCTACAGCACCTTCGCCAGGAAATCCTTCAGCCTCGGATTCTGCGGATGGTCGAATACCTGCTCCGGCGTGCCCTCCTCCATCAGAAGACCGTCCGCCATGAAGAGGACGCGGTTGCCCACCTCGCGCGCGAAGCCCATCTCGTGCGTCACGCAGACCATCGTCATGCCCTCCTGCGCGAGCTC
>CANQIW010000296.1 GCA_947624055.1 uncultured Lachnospiraceae bacterium | reverse complement strand
AGCGGCTGCAGCACACGGGATCGCAGTGCGCGGTGGTCGGGATTTCCGGCGGACTGGATTCCACGCTGGCGCTGCTTGTCATGACGAAGGCGTTCGATCTGCTGGGGCTGCCGCACAGCCGGATGACGGCGGTGACGATGCCGGGCTTCGGGACGACGGACCGCACGTATCACAACGCCTGTGAGCTGACGCGCAGACTGGGCGCGGAGCTTCTCGAGGTGGACATCCGCGAGTCGGTAGAGCAGCATTTCCGGGATATCGGACAGGATGCGTCCGTGCACGATGTGACCTATGAGAATAGCCAGGCGAGGGAGCGCACGCAGGTGCTCATGGATCTCGCGAACAAAAAGGGCGGGCTCGTGATCGGCACCGGCGATATGTCGGAGCTGGCGCTCGGCTGGGCGACCTACAACGGCGACCACATGTCGATGTACGGCGTCAACTGTTCCGTGCCGAAGACTCTGGTGCGCCATCTCGTGCGCTACTATGCGGACACCTGTGGTGACGAGTCGATCAGCCAGATCCTGCTGGATGTGCTGGACACGCCGGTGAGCCCGGAACTCTTGCCGCCGGAGAACGGGCAGATCTCGCAGAAGACGGAGGATCTCGTCGGCCCGTATGAGCTGCACGACTTTTTCCTCTATTATCTGCTTCGCTTCGGATATCCGCCCGCGAAGATCTATCGCGTGGCGAAGCTCGCGTTCGACGGAAGCTATGATGGGGAAACGATTTTGAAGTGGTTGAAGACTTTCTACCGGCGCTTTTTCAGCCAGCAGTTCAAGCGCTCCTGCGTGCCGGATGGCCCGAAGGTCGGAAGCGTCGCGCTCTCGCCGCGCGGCGACTGGCGCATGCCCAGCGACGCGTGTGTGCGGGTGTGGATGGAGGAGTTGGATGAAATTCGTGTTTAGTGTGTGTTTGCCGTGGCATTGACCAATCCCTGCAAGGGCGTCCGGGTAACCATAATGAATTAAACCCGAATTCATCTCGCAATAGTCAGCAGCACGGGAATCGTCAGCACACACAGCACGGTCGTCAGAATGATGGCGGCGCTGCAGTTCGTGCAGTCGATTCCTTTTTCTGTGCCGATCATCAGGGGCATATTGCCGACCGGCATACCGAACATGATCATACATACGGCGATCACTCCGGTGTCCTGCGTCACGAGGTGAACGAGCGGCAGCAGCAGAAGCGGCAGGGCGAGCAGCTTGATCGCGGAGAAGATGTACAGCTTTCCGTTGCAGATGATTCTGCGGATGTCCGCGTTGGCGAGCGTATAGCCGACACAGAGCAGGGAAAGCGGCGTGGTCGCGTTGCCGAGGTAGGTGGCCGCTGATTTGAGGAAATCCGGCAGATTGATCTCAAGGAGAATGACGATCAGGGCGGCCACGCCGAATATCGTTCCGGAATTGAGCATAGACCGCAGGGAAGAGACGGAGAATCTGCCCTCCATGATGGCGATGCCGTATGTATAGAAGAGCACGGTGTAGACCAGAATAAATTCTGTGACATAGACGACATACTGCGCGCCGAGGATGCTCGACACAACGGGAATGCCGATGAAGCCCAGGTTGGAGAAAACAAACATGAGCTGATAGACCTTCCGCTGCATCTGATCCTTGTCGAAAAATGGGGTGAGGATCATTCCGACGACAATGAAGAACACGAACATCCCGGCCGCGATCAGGCTGACGAGAAGCAGCGTCTGAAGCGGAACCTGTCCGATGGAATTCGCGGCGCTGGAGAAGATCAGCAGCGGGTTGAAGATGTTGACGATCAGTGTGGAAATATGCTTGTTGGTATTGTCGTCGACCATGCCGGTCTTCGTCGCCAGAAAGCCGACGCCGATCATGACAAGCAGGGAAAGCATCTGGAAAAATACGACAAAAAAGGTCATAGTGTGTTCCTCTTTTCTTTGATTTATCTCAGGCATGTACCAGGCCGAATGTTTACAGGCCGCAAGCCTGCAGGCGGAAAGCAACCGCGTCGCCTCAACAAGTATACCCAAAGATTCCCACTTATGTAAAGAAAAAAATGAATATCAGAAACGAAGCGGCGAATTTGACGGATTCCATTGCATTTTCGCGCGAAAAGGATTATCCTTTAACGCAGCAGAAAAAATCTTCTTACATAAACAAGGACTTGAGAAAACACGGGAAAGGGGAGGAAACTATGCGCAGAAAAGACAGGGAGGTCACAGATCCGGAGCAGATCGAACAGATCATCGCGGACAGCCATTGCTGCCGAATCGGATTTGACGACGACGGAGAGGTGTATATCGTGCCGCTGAGTTTCGGCTACGCGCGCGGCGCGGACGACAGCTATACCTTTTATTTTCATGGAGCGGCTCAGGGGCGCAAGATCGACCTGATACATAAGAATCCGCGCGTCGGTTTTGAACTGGACACGAACTACGAGCTTCACCCGTCGGACGTCGCTTCGGAGTGCACCGCGGCGTTCCAAAGCGTCATCGGGACGGGGACGGTCAGCTTTGTCACGGAGCCCGGGGAAAAGCGTGAAGGGCTGCTGCGCATCATGCGGCATTACAGCGGAAAAGACGACTGGGACTTCCCGGAGAAGATGTTCGAGGCGGTCTGCGTCTTCAAGCTGGTGACGGAGAAGCTGTCGTGCAAGGTGCACCTGTAGTAAGAGACGAGCCCCAGTGCTTTTTTGAGAGCAAACATTACACAGCAAATTGAAACATGATGCGTCCCCTGTGGGGGACGCTATATTTTTGGGCATTTTGAATTTTACAAATGCAAAAACAAAGCTAGAATAGATAGCTTTCTGTTGACAAATGCACAAATTTATGTTATGTTTATGCAACAATATAATTCAAAATGAACAAGAACAGGAGGCATCGGGATGAGTAGCCAGACATTACGTGAAGCCAGGAAGTACGAAGAAGCGACTGAAAAGA
>CANQIW010000295.1 GCA_947624055.1 uncultured Lachnospiraceae bacterium | reverse complement strand
CGAGCAGGCGCTGTCCTGCTTTGAGGGCGGTGTGCCGGCGACGGAGGAGGACTGGGGAAAGGAATACCTGGATTACATTCTCTCCATCAGGACGGTCTCCTCGCTCGACGAGGCGATCGCGCACATTAACCGCTACAACACGGGTCATTCCGAGGCGATCATCACGCGCGACTACGCGAACGCGATGCGCTTCCTCGACGAGATCGACGCGGCGGCCGTGTATGTCAACGCCTCAACACGCTTCACCGACGGCTTTGAGTTCGGTTTCGGCGCGGAAATCGGCATCAGCACGCAGAAGCTGCACGCGAGAGGGCCGATGGGACTCGAGGCGCTCACGACGACGAAGTATATCATCTTCGGGAACGGGCAGGTTCGACCGTGAAAGGAAACAAAAAAGTCCGACCATCTCACATCAGGAGATTAATTGGGAAAAGGGAACAGGAAAGGGCGGAATGATATGAATCAGGAGATCGATTTTGGAAGGATAAATCTGAATGAGCAGCCGCCTCTCTCGGAGCCTGAGCGTCAATATTATTTCATCGCGAAATGCCGGCAGTGGACGGACCGCTTTGAGCAGGAAAACGGCCGCCGTCCGAGAGCCTGTGTCTTCAACATGGGCTGCCAGATGAACGCCAGGGATTCGGAGAAGCTGCGCGGCGTTCTGGAAATGGCAGGATATGAGCTCACGGAGGACGAGGCTGCGGATTTTGTGATCTACAATACCTGCACTGTGCGCGAGAACGCGAATCAGAAGGTGTACGGGCATCTGGGACTGGTCTCGAACTATAAAAAGAAAAATCCGGACATGAAGGTAGCGCTGTGCGGCTGTATGATGCAGGAGCCGGAGGAGGTCGCGCGGATTCAGAAGAGCTACCGCTTTGTGAACCTCGTGTTCGGCACACACAATATTTTCAAATTCGCTGAGCTTCTGTGGACGGCGCTGGATTCCGACCGCATGATCGTTGACGTCTGGAAGGATACGGATAAGATCGTCGAGGATCTTCCGGCAGAGCGGACGTACTCCTTTAAATCCGGCGTCAATATCATGTTCGGCTGCAACAATTTCTGCAGTTACTGTATCGTGCCCTATGTGCGCGGGCGAGAGAGGAGCCGCAGGCCGGAGGACATCCTCTGCGAGATCGAACGCCTTGTGGCGGACGGTGTGAAGGAGATCATGCTGCTTGGGCAGAATGTCAATTCCTACGGAAAAAATCTGGATGAGCCGGTCACGTTCGCGCAGCTTTTGCAGCGTGCAGAGCGGATCAAAGGACTGGAGCGCATCCGTTTTATGACTTCGCACCCGAAGGATCTCTCGGACGAGCTGATCGCGGTCATGAAGGACTCAAAAAAGATCTGCCGCCATCTGCATCTGCCTTTACAGTCCGGCAGCACAGAGATTTTAAAGAAGATGAACCGCAGGTACACGAAGGAACAGTACCTTGCGCTTGTGGACAGGCTGCGCGACGAGATGCCGGATCTGTCGATCACGACGGACATCATCGTCGGCTTCCCGGGCGAGACGGAGGAGGATTTTCAGGAGACGCTGGACGTCGTGCGAAAAGCGCGCTACGACAGCGCGTTTACCTTTATCTACTCAAAGCGGACGGGGACGCCTGCCGCGGCCATGGAAAATCAGGTGCCGGACGACGTCGTGAAGGATCGCTTCAACCGCTTGCTCGCCCTCGTGCAGAAGATCTCGCAGGAGATGTCAAAGCGCGTGGAAGGACAGACGCTGCCGGTGCTCGTCGAATCGGTCAACGAGCAGGACGACAGCCTTGTCACGGGACGCCTGAGCAACAATCTTCTCGTGCATTTTCCGGGCGGCAGCGAGCTGATCGGGACGATCGTGGATGTGTATCTGAAGGAATGTAAGGGATTCTATTATATTGGAGAGAAGAGTGAAGCCTGATCGGACATCATAACTTTGGTGAATGATTGAATCTTTAGCTATTTTTTGAACAGGAGAATTATCGGAATGGCACAACTGACACCAATGATGCAGCAGTACATAGAGACAAAGGAGCAGTACAAGGACTGCATCCTTTTTTATCGTCTCGGCGATTTCTATGAGCTGTTTTTTGACGACGCGCTGATCGGATCCAAGGAGCTGGAGATCACGCTGACCGGGAAGGACTGCGGGCAGGAGGAGCGCGCGCCGATGTGCGGCGTCCCGTACCACGCGGTTGAGAGCTATCTGAACAAGCTGGTCTCGAAAGGCTACAAGGTCGCGATCTGCGAGCAGGTCGAGGATCCGAAGGAGGCCAGGGGCATCGTGAAGCGCGAGGTCATCCGCATTGTGACGCCGGGCACGAACCTGAACGCGCAGGCGCTCGACGAGACGCGCAACAATTACCTGATGTGTATCGTTTATATGGCGGACCGCTACGGCGTTTCTGTCGCGGATATCTCCACCGGAGAATATCTTGTGACGGAGATCGAGGACGAGCGCAAGCTGCTTGACGAGATCACGAAATTCGGTCCGTCCGAGATCATCTGCAGCCATTCCTTCTATGTCAGCGGCGTGGACATTGACGACATGAAGGACAGGCTCGGAATCACCGTGTTTGCGCTGGAGTCCTGGTATTTTGACGACAATCTGTGTTCCCGCGTGCTCATGGAGCATTTTGGCGTATCCGCGCTGGAAGGGTTGGGGATTTCCGACTACAGCTGCGGCGTGATCGCGGCCGGAGCGCTGCTGAAATACCTGATGGAGACGCAGAAGACCTCCATCGCGAACCTGACAAGGCTGGTGCCGTACTCGATCGGGAAATACATGATCCTCGACAGCTCGACGAGGCGCAATCTGGAGCTGTGCGAGACGCTGCGCGAGAAGAACAAGAAGGGTTCGCTTCTGTGGGTGCTCGACAAGACAAAGACGGCGATGGGCGCGCGGCTTCTGCGCAAATTCGTGGAGCAGCCGCT
>CANQIW010000294.1 GCA_947624055.1 uncultured Lachnospiraceae bacterium | reverse complement strand
GACGGGTACGAAGAACACAGAAGCACGCCCGCGACCGCCGCCAGACCGGAACCGATCGCGAAGGTCAGGGCGATCGTCCCGTTCACGTTGATCCCCATAAGCTGCGCGGCTCCCTTGTCCTCTGAGACGGCAAGCATCGCCTGCCCTGCCTTTGTCTTGTTGATAAATGTCGTCAGGGCGATCATGATCACAATACAGCTCGCGATCGTGACGATCGTCTCCGCCGAGATGTTCAGTGTCCCGCCGGCAAGCTTCAGATCCGGGAGCGGAACCACGGACTGGAAGCTCTTCGGATTCGGTCCGAAGACGAGAAGCACGACATTCTGCAGCAGATAGCTGACGCCGATCGCCGTGATCAGCACCGCCAGCGGCGAAGCCGCTCCCCGCAGCGGGCGATAGGCGATCCGCTCGATCACAATTCCCAGCACTGTACATACCACGATCGCCACCAGAACCGCGATAAGCGGATTCGTGCTCCAGCTCAGTATCACGGTGAGCGCCGCGTAGCCGCCCACCATAATGACGTCGCCGTGCGCGAAATTCAGCATTCTCGCAATGCCGTACACCATGGTATACCCCAGTGCGATTATGGCATATACACTGCCGAGACTGATGCCGTTGATCAGATAGGATAATAAACTCATATTTGCACCTCTCTAACGTACCTTATGGCAAAAAGGGGGTTGCTGTTGTGCAACCCCCTGTTGGGTCTATCCGCCATACACACCGCCACAGACCGCCTGTATGGCTCAGCTTTGTTAATTACATGCCCTTGTAAGCCCCATCCTCGATCACGACAGCCTTCGGAGCCTTGGACGGCTCGCCGTCCGCGCTCCAGGTCATGCCTGCGCCGGTCAGACCGTCAACCGTAATCTCCGTCATGGCAGCCTTCAGTCCGTCACAGATCTCGCTTGTATCCATATCCGGAGTAACGCCGGACTTCTCGATCGCTGCCTTCATGATGTAAACGCCGTCGTAAGCGTCTGCCGCGAACTGGTTCGGAACCTCTTCGTACAGCTCCTGATACTTCGCGACAAAGTTCACCGTCAGATCGTCCTGTGCATCCGCACTGAACGGGGTAAGAAGCATAACGCCCTCAGCCAGGGAGGTATCGAAGCCCTCCACGCCTGTCAGGATACCGTCCATGCCGTCCACGCCGAACCACAGCGGAGCATAGTCCATAGCCGCCGCCTGCGTGAATACCAGAGCAGCCTCATTATAATAGAACGGAAGGAATACCAGCTCCGCGCCCGCATCCTTTGCCTTCTGAATCTGTACTGTGAAGTCGGTCTTGCTGTCCGCCGTGAACGCCTCCTCAGCGACGATCTCGAACGGCTGGTTCTCCGCTTCCTGACGGAAGGTTCCGTAGATACCGGAAGAATATACGTCAGAGCTGTCGTAGATCACAGCTACCTTCTCCGCCAGACCGTTCTCGCCGATGTACTGAGCGGAAGCAGCGCCCTGAGACGGGTCGGAGAAACATACGCGGAACGCGTTGTCAGCGTCGGAGATACACTCAACCGCGGAGCCCGACGGGGTCAGCAGGAACATATTGTCGTTGAGAGCCTCAGCCTTCACTGCGGTACACGGACCGGAAGTAACGCTGCCGAGCAGCATCTGCATGCCCCAGTCCTTCAGGGTGTTGTAAGCGTTTACGGACTTCTCCGGATCATGCTCGTCATCCTGCGGATTGAACTCGAGCTGGAAGCCGTTCACGCCGCCCGCCTCGTTGATCTCGTCAACCGCGATCTGCGCGCCGTTCATAACGCCCATGCCGTAAGCCGCAGCCGCGCCGGTCATCGGTCCGATGCCGCCGATCTTGAACGTCTCACCGTCTGCCATAGCGACCGTAGAAACCATCATCGCGGCCACACAGGCGACACTTGCCAGTTTCACAAATTTTTTCATAATACCTACCTCCTTTTTTCTTCGCGCGGCATATCCTCAAACAACGCCGCGCCCACATTGAAAATCATACCCAGTTCGCGCAAATTTGTCAAGAAGTTTTGCACACTTCGCAGACACATCTGTCCGTATTGCACGGATTTCCAACGATTCCCCCGGAAATCGCCCTGTTCAGATTCCTCCGACATGCGCGATATCGTTCAGAAATCCCGAATGATCGTTTCTAATATGCCTTGCCCCAATATACCATCGTCTTCGCCGGCTTTCCGCAGAAGACACAGGTATCCGCAAGCTTCTCCTGCTGAAACGGCATGCATCGGGAGGTCACGCCAATCTCTTCCTTGATCGTTTCCTCGCACTCACGGCAGCCGCACCACATCGCCTTGATAAAGCCGGGCCTGTTGTCCGCGACGTCCTTGAATTCTTCCTTCGTCACCGCCGTGTAGGTATGCGCGTCGCGGTGCGCCCTCGCGCGCTCCAGCATCTCGCTCTGCATCGTCTCCAGCGCCTGCGGAATCTCCGTCACAAGATCCATGACCTTCGTCGAGATCACCGTCTTCTCGCCGGTGTCGCGGCGCACGAGCACCGCCTGGCCCGCCTCGATGTCCTTCGGCCCAAGCTCAAGGCGCAGCGGGATCCCGCGCATCTCCTGCTCGGCGAATTTCCATCCCGGGCTCTTCTCCGAATCATCCACCTTCACGCGGAAGCCGGCGCTCGTCAGCGAGCTCTGCAGCTCGTAAGCCATGTCGAGCACGCCCTCCTGCTGCTGGCGGATCGGAACGATCATGATCTGCGTCGGGGCGATCTTCGGCGGAAGCACCAGCCCGCTGTTGTCGCCGTGTACCATGATGATCGCGCCGATGATGCGCGTGGAAAGTCCCCACGAGGTCTGATGCACATATTTTAATGTATTGTCCCTGTCGGCAAACTGAATATTAAAGGCCTTCGCGAAGCCGTCGCCGAAATTGTGGCTCGTGCCGGACTGCAGCGCCTTGCCGTCGTGCATCAGCGCCTCGATCGTGTAGGTCGCCTCCGC
>CANQIW010000293.1 GCA_947624055.1 uncultured Lachnospiraceae bacterium | reverse complement strand
AGAATATCATCGATCGACAGCTGGCCGGCAATCTGCTCTGATTCCTCCGGAATCTCGATTTTCGGCTTGTGGGGAGTCCCGTCAACCGACGCGGGAATGTCCTCCTCGATCGTGTCATCGTGCTTCACGACACCGGAAATGATGCTGCGCATGCTCTTCGCGAGCTTCACCTGCAGGCTCTTCGGATCCTCCGCGTCCGATGGCTCTCTCCCCGGCATCACATACTGTCTGGTCTTTTCGAGCTCGGACGTGTCCTCCTCCGGCGCTTTCTCCATCTCGGCCTTGTGAGCGGCCACCTGACCCGCGATCTCTTTCTCCGTCTCGGCCATGATCGACTCCGCGATCACCTCGCCGTCCGTGCTTTCAACCTTCTGGATCACGTTGTCCTCATCTTTCTCCTCGCCCGACGACAGCTCTTCCTCCAGATTCTCCTCGAGGCATTCCTCGTAGATCTGCTGCTGCTTCGGCGTAAGCGGCGCGTAGCGCTTCTTGAGCTCAAGAGCCTTCGCCACATACTTACCGCTGTGGAACCAGAGCACCAGGTCGTCGCAGGCGGCGAGGCACTTCTGCATCTGCCCGGACTGCTGGTACAGCTTCGCGAGCTCATACGCCCACTTCTCCGTGTACTCCTGGCCCAGATACTCCTCAAGGATAGCGATCAGCTCCTCTACAGAGCTTCCCCTTCCCTTGTAAATCTTATACCGGAGGATATAACGGTTGTTGTCGTGCGGGGCCGCCTGTACATATTCCGTGTAATACTCGATCGCCTCATCGTACTGCTGCAGCTCGGTCGTCACCTCGATCAGGCGGTACAGCACCGTCCTTCCGACCGGCGAACGCCTGTACGCGCGCACCAGAATATTCTTGCTGTCCTCCAGCCTCCCCGACGCCTCGTAGATCTCGCTGATCAGGCAAAGCGTCCTGATATTGCGCACCCTCCGCCAGTCAATCGAGTCGGCAAGCGCGGCCGCCTCCGTATAATTTCCCTGATCCACGAGCTTGTCGATTTCCTCCAGCTTGAGATTGTATTCGTACTTATCCAATTTTCCCACCCCGCCACTGTTTTCGGCACCTGTTTCTAAGGTCCTGAATCGTTGTTTTTTTCAGTTTACCATACCTGCATTTTGTTGTCAAAACCAACCTGCCGAAAATAGTCGTTTTTCCACAAAAAAAGGAGATATTATTCTGGTTTAATATCTCCTTTTGTCTTTTATTTGGTTTTTATTCAGTTTTTAATTTCTATTTGATGTGATATTGGAGAGTTTTCTTCCTGTCTGAAATTATAAAAGAGGTCCTTCTCTTTTATAACCATGTGGCTTTTTTCGGCGCTTCAGTCAGCCTTTGATTTTCTCCTTTTGTATCTGACCTTTGTGCAGCCGCTTCTTCCTCGAACCTGCGCGTTCGATCTTCTCCGTTCTACCCGGATAAATGTGCTCTATCAGCAGATTCGTTTTGCTCTCCAATTGATCGCTTCTGTACGATTATCTGAATCAGTTCTGATAGAGGTCTTTTTTACAGGAAACATTTATCCAGCCACATGTACTTGTATTCGTATGTGAGACTGTGTCCATGGGAATCGACCTCCTGCCTTTGTGTATTTTCTATAGGTGTGATCTATAGGAACAACAAATGTTTTTGTTGATGGTTGTATCTTAGCACAGGATTTCCTATTTGTCAACACTATTTTTCATTTTATTTAAAATTTTTTTGTATTTTAATTGTCTAAATCTTTAATTTTGTATATATTTATTATATTTTATATAAATTTCAGTTTATTTGTAAAAGAGCGAAAGCTTCGGCGCTATTGAAAATCCGCCGTCCTTATGCTAAAATCAGTAGCAAATTACCTTTTACTGTCAGAAACGGAGCCGATGATGAGCATGTGCGATATTTCGATCATTTATGCATACCACAAATCAAACAGATCCGCTCCTTCTGGTTTTCCGGCGCTGGATCTTCCGGCGGACCGGATCCAGTGGCTCCCGGTCTTTGACAACAATATCTATGATCCACGGGAAAACGCCCGGAAGAAACTGACCGAGGCGAAAGGCAAATATACCATCCTTCTCGATGAGGGCGACCGCTTTGATCCGGCCCTCCCCGGCCGTCTTATGGAGCAGCTGGAGAAAACAGACGCCGTGTTCGCGATGCCCGCGCTCATCTTTCCGAAGGTAAAACGCGTGAACCGTTATTACGCGCTCCAGGAGCCTGCGGACGCGGATATTGATCTGTCCTCGCCCGCATGGGAAGCTGCCCTTCCGCCGGTCATTCCGACAGACCTGCACGGACTCCTGCTTCGGACCGACGTCCTGCAGGATACCCTGAAGGAGACGCTGGCTCTGCCGGAGCCGGAGAAGCAGACGCTTCTGCGCATGCTGCGCGGGAACCCGCGTTATCTGTATCTCGGCACGCTCGCGATCGAATACGACTATCCCAGAGAGAGCGATTACCAGTTTGATTACCGCTGCATGTCGCGGGAATGGTACTACGATCCGTTCAGGGAATTTCTCATTCCGGCCATGGAGCGGGAGAAGGCGCAAAACGGCCGTGTGGGCACCTATCTGCAGTGCCTCGCGCTGTACATGACGCACATACGTCTTTACGCGAACACCGACAATCGAAACAAGCATGTGATCCAGCCGGAAGAGGTGTCTGATTATGCCTCGTTTTATTCTGAGATCCTGCAGTATCTCGACATCGAAGCGATTTTATCCCAGAAGTGCGCGACCAGCTACTGCGGCACGGATTACCGCCTGCTGGACCTGCAGCTTCGGAAGAGAGACTTTGCTTACCGTCTCGACCTGACTCCCGCGGAGAAGGTACCCGCCGCCGAGCGTTTCGGCGATACCGGTCTGTTCCTGACCTGCGACGAGAAAGTGTTCTCCGACCTGCTGACGCTGCCTGTGAGAATCCATCTCATTGATTACAAGGACGGCTGTCTGGAGATCGACGGGGACAT
>CANQIW010000292.1 GCA_947624055.1 uncultured Lachnospiraceae bacterium | reverse complement strand
TCGGTGATCGGCGACATCGTCGTCTCCTGTGCGATCTCAATGTCTGATTTGTAGCCCATGATTATCATGCTCCTTTCATATTTAATTTTTTGATGATAAATTTTATCAGGTAAACTCCGAGTGCGGAGATACCAAAAATAATAACACAGTTAAGCGGTACCGACAGGATAGCCGGATAATCCAGCGGATTTATCCTGAAAACCTTTATCTGCAGATTCAGAAACAGCGGGTGAAGCAGATAAATCCCGCCGGAGCAAAGAGCCAGCATACCCACGATCCTGCCGGAAACATATTTTTCAAAGCAGATAGCCGCAATTACAAATACGCCGACCGCCATCATCGCTGCCGGAAGCGAGCGGTAATTTACGGCGACCTTCTCATACAGAGGCGAAAGCATCAGGATGGCTCCTGTGATGATTCCGATAACCGCCGCCCAGAGATGCCATTTCCGGTATCGGATCCGCCCCAGAAATCCGCCCATAAACACGTAAAACGAATATCCGGCGATCGGAAACGAGAATTCTGTTTTGATTCCCGAAAGCTTCGCCGCATCCGGAAGCAGGATCGTAAACAAAAGCGATATCGCGCACAGGATCCCCGCCTCCGAACTTTCTTTTCGAAAGAACGGCGCGACCACCGGAAGCATCAGGTAAACGCCGATGATCATATACAGATACCACATATGATCCCACAGATTTCCGGTGAAAAGATCGCTGGCTGCCCTCAGGAACATTGCGGGAGAAAAGCGCCTCTCCATATAGATCTGTTCAAGCAGGGAATAGAATCCGCCTGCCAGCACAAGAAGCAGCAGCAAATGCATTGCATTGTGCCGGATACTCCGGTAGGTACACTCCTTCTTTCCGCCGAGATACAGAAAACCTGTGATCATGCAGAATACCGGCACGGACCAACGCAGAAGATTATGCACGTCTTCCAGCACGGCTTTTGTCCCTGTCGGCAATGACGGGCAGCTTATGCTGCTCAGCGTCACCACATGGATCATCACAACGGCAAACGCGCTCACCACTCTGAGCAGGTCAATATACCCGACATGCTTTCTCTCCATAACGAAAACCTCAAAGATTTTTCAGAGTTCCGATGATGATATCGCATACGACGACCAGATCCTCCGCGTGGAATACCGCCGGGAAATTGTCACTGAACAAAATCTGCGAGGACGGCGGAAATTCCTCGTCTCCGCCCCAGAGCTGGAATCGGACGAAAAAGCCGTCGAACACCTCGAACTCATAGCCCGCATCCCCTGCCTTGATCTCTTTCGCGCCCAGTTTTTCACAGACGGAACGGAACACTTCCAGCTTGTTCCCGTAGGAGAACGCAAGCCGCATCATGCACCTGCCGTTGAACTGCCGGTAATAGACCTCACCCCAGGGAATATCGCGGTACGTCATGAATTTCCCGGTACCAGCCGCCTGCGCGCCCTCGATCAGAAAGCGGATCACAAAGATCTGCGCCGCGTTCATGGCAAGCAGCGGACAATATCCTTCGTCCTCCTCCGTCCGCTTCACCGTAAATTCCGGAAAGCCGACTTCGTAGCCCTTTCCGAGAAAGCGCAGCGTGAAGCACTGCCTCTCCTGTGAATAGGGAACGCCGGTGCGCACACTGATCTCCTGCGGATCCTTCTTCCGGTATTCTTCCTTGTAATGCTCGAACGGAACCCGCTCCTTGTTGTCCTTCTCGTAGGTGATATCCATACCGGTCGCTCCTTACGTTCATATTTGTACGATGAACCATACCCGCCTCGTAAGGCTTTCGGCTTTCCCACCGATGGTTCAACTTGATCGTCAGGCTCGAAACACCCTCGTCAAGTGATAAATGTGTCAGTCGCGGTCATTTCATCTCCAACGATGGAAACAGCGTCGCGTCCGTGTGCGGCAGGAAGCAGCTCGCCACAAACTCATCCATATACGACGGCTCATTGCTGAGCTCGAGGTAGGTCATGTTGTGCGCTACGTCCGCCACTTTCGCCTCCGCCTCTTTCGAATAGAGGATCGAGTACGCGCCCGAGAGCGAAGAGTTCCCAATATAGGTGAACTTCTCCAGCTCGATGTCCGGGAACATGCCGATGTTGACGGCGTTGCGCATATTGATGCCGCTGCCGATCCCGCCGGCCACCAGCACGCGCTCGATCATGCTCACGTCGAAGTCGAGGGAGCTGAGCATCACGCGGATCGCCGAGAAGATCGCGCCCTTCGCGCGGATGAAATTGTCGATGTCCACCTCGGTCAGCTCGATGTCCTTGACCGAAGCCGCGTCCTCCTTAAACGCCAGCACATAGCTTCCCATGCCGTAGCTGTCGTGCCGGATCCGCTCGCCCTCGCGGATGAATTTTCCCTTCGGGCTGATGATCCCGCAGCGGAACAGCTCACTGATGATGTCGATGATGCCGGAGCCGCAGATGCCGACCGGCTTTTGTACTTCGTCCCCGACAATCTTGAACGTCGGCTCCATCGTATCCTTGTCGATCGTGCACGCCTCGATCGCTCCGTCCGTCGCGCGCATGCCGCAGCTGATGTCGCCGCCCTCGAACGCCGGACCCGCCGAGCAGGCGCAGCTCATCATGAACTCGGAGTTGCCGAAGACAAGCTCCCCGTTCGTGCCGAGGTCGATGAAAAGCGACATTTCCTCGCTGTTCCAGATCGTGCTCGCCAGCGTGCCGGCCGTGATGTCGCCGCCCACGTAGCTGCCGATGTTCGGCGCCATGAGGATCCGCGCGTGCGGGTAAATGTGAATGCCGAGATCCTGCGCACAGATGGAATCCGTCTCAAAAAATGTGGGGATAAACGGCTCCATGCGCACCGGATCCGCGTCGACGCCGACAAACAGATGGTTCATCGTCGTGTTGCCCGCGACGCACATGCGGTAGACCTGCTCCGGGCGAATACCCGCGGATGCGCACATCGCGTCGATCAGCGGATTCAATGTCTCCTTGATGATCGCGTCTTGCAGCTTCTTCCGC
>CANQIW010000291.1 GCA_947624055.1 uncultured Lachnospiraceae bacterium | reverse complement strand
CTTGATATTTTTGAGGAACATGCGGACACCCTTGAACCGCTGTTCTCTGCGGGGAGCGAGGAGTCGACGCAGGAACTTTCGACAGATGAGCAGACGGATGCCGGGCAGACGCCGCCTGCACTTCCGGGCGGAGAGCAGCCAAATGGTGAGCAGCCGGGAGATGGACAGACGCCACCGGAGCTTCCGAACGGCGAGCAGCCGGGAGATGGACAGACGCCACCGGAGCTTCCGAACGGCGAGCAGCCGGGAGACGGACAGACGCCGCCGGAGCTTCCGGATGGGGAACAGCCAAACGGAGAGCAGCCAGGCGGTATGGGAGGCGGACAGCCGGGCGGTTTCGGCGGCTCCGGCGAGGTGACGCAGGGAACCGCTGCCAACACGCTTACTGAGGACGAAACATATAACGGCTTCGAGTATACTTCTTCCGGTGATGACGAAAACGCTCTGCGGGTAGACGGCGCGACAGCCACTCTGGAGGGGATCACGGTAGAGAAGTCCGCCGGAAAATCTTCCAACACGGAGGACGGGGATTTTTACGGGATGAACGCGGCGCTGCTTGCGACAAACGGCGCGACGGTGACGATCAGAAATGCTTCGGTCAGTTCTTCCGCGCAGAATGGAAACGGCGTGTTCAGTTACGGCAGCGGGACGACGGTCAACATTTCCGATTCCGCGATCACGACCACGGCGGACAATTCCGGCGGGATCCAGACGACCGGCGGCGGCACGACGAATGCGGCGAACCTGACCGTTGAGACCTCCGGGAATTCTTCCGCGGCGATCCGCTCCGACCGGGGCGGCGGAACCGTGAATGTGGACGGCGGCAGCTACACGACAAACGGATACAATTCTCCGGCGGTATATTCCACCGCCGCGATCACCGTGAAAAACGCCGCGCTTACCGCCAACAATTCCGAGGCGCTTGTGATCGAGGGCAAGAATTCTATCACTCTTGAGAACTGCGACGTGAGCGGAAACATGAGTGACACGAAAGGTAGCAGTTCAGACGTGAACGTGCATAATGTGATGATCTACCAGTCCATGTCCGGGGACGCCGACGTGGGCACTTCCGAATTCACCATGACCGGCGGGACTTTGACGTCGAAAAACGGGGATCTGTTCTACGTGACAAACACCCATTGTGCCGTGAACCTCTGCGGCGTGGAACTCATCAATCAGGACAGCGACGGTTACTTGCTGAATGTGAGCGGCAATTCCGCGTCCCGCGGCTGGGGCACTGCCGGGGCAAACGGCGGGCAGGTGGAATTCACCGCGACTGATCAGACGATGAACGGCGACATCATCGTCGACAGCATTTCCACCCTGAATCTGACCCTCGCCGGGAACAGTGAATTTACAGGCACGATTAACATCGTTGACAATGCGCAGGGCGGCGCGGCGGTCGGGGACAATGCGGTCGTTACCGTGGAGAGCGGAAGCGTCTGGACGCTGACCGGAGACTGTTCACTCACAAGCCTGACTAATCAGGGGACGATCAATTTCAATGGTTATACGATCACATTGGCGGATGGGACTGTGCTAAAATAGATGGAAAGTAAAAGAGGATTGTTATGGCAGGAGGATGATTAGCAGAGATGGGCACAGGTTGAAGCGTTGTTGTTCAAATGCACAAGTCGAAAAAGGAAGCTTGTCGAATCAAAAAAATTGTGCTATTTTAAGCCAAAGAGACGATGTTGTCAAAAGCGCATCGTCTCTTTTTCATTGTATGGGCTTGGGTATATTGAGGGCATTGACGTTTTTGGACTAGGAAAAACGGAAATGCCGGAAACAAGGGCTCGCGGATGGAAACAAGAGCTTGCGGACAGAAACAAGGACTCGCAGACACAGGAGGAGGGACGCGATGTGGAAGAAACGAACAGGGAAGAAACGGTGCATATTGCGCCCGTTGGGGACGAGGCTTTGCTGGTAGAGTTTGGAGAGCTGATCGACGAGACGCTCAATCGACGGGTTCACCTGTTGAAGAAGAAGCTGGACAAAACCGGCATACGGGGAATCCGGGAAACGCTGCCGACTTATCGGAGCCTGCTGATCTTTTACGATCCCGCGCTGCTTTCCTACAGGCGTCTTTGCCGAAAGCTTGCCGGCCTGCTGAAGGCGGAAGAAAAACAGACGGCCGGCAGCAGGCAGGCTGTGGGAAAAGATCAGACGGTCGGCGGCATCCTCGCGGTTCCCTGTTGTTATGGCGGCCGATACGGGCCGGATCTGGCCGATATGGAAAAGGCGCTGCAGATAACGGCTGATGAGATCGTCCGCCTGCACTGCGGCGTGGATTATAAAGTCTATATGATAGGTTTTCTGCCCGGCTTCCCTTATCTGGGAGGTCTGGATGAAAGAATACGAATGCCCCGCTTAGCGGTGCCGCGGACAAAGATCCCGGCGCGTTCCGTGGGAATCGGAGACAGCCAGACCGGCGTTTATCCTGTGGATTCTCCGGGCGGCTGGCGGCTGATCGGCAAAACGCCGCTCGATTTCTACTGTCCGCAAAGAGAGCCGCCGGTGCTTTGCAGGGCGGGAACATATATCCGCTTTGTACCGGTGGACGAGAGAGTGTATGAGGCGATCCGAAAGGACGTGGAGGCGGGCGTTTACCGGCCGGAGTATATATCCTGACGAAGAGCAGCGCAGCGAAGATCGGACGGTGCAGCGAAGATTGGATGGTGTAGCGACGACCGGACGATGCAGCGCGAAGGCCAGACGCAGCGCAGTGACGACCAGACGGTGCGGCGGAAATCGGGCGGCACGACGACAGAGCGGTTATTGCTGTGAAAGCAGGAAGCGCGACAGCAGATCGAACAGCGCGGAAACGAGGATCGTATGAAAATGGAAATCATAAGCGCCGGCCCCTTGTCCACCGTGCAGGATAAAGGCAGGTTCGGCTATATGGAATATGGGATCGGGCAGGCCGGCGTTATGGATCGGGACGCTTTTCAAAAGGCCAACGCCCTGGTGGGCAACAGAGACA
>CANQIW010000290.1 GCA_947624055.1 uncultured Lachnospiraceae bacterium | reverse complement strand
GAGGAGGCTGAACCGTGGGCGTCAATAGAGAAAATGTAAAGATCCATGTATCACACCTGAAGAAATCCTTCGGCAGTCTGGAGGTTCTCAAGGACATCTCCCATGATTTCTATGAGGGCGAGGTCGTCGTGATCCTCGGGCCGTCCGGTTCCGGGAAATCCACTTTCCTGCGCTGCCTGAACCGTCTGGAGGACATCACCGGCGGACAGGTTGTGGTCGACGGCATCGATATCACATCGAAGAAAACGAACATTAATAAATACCGCGAGAACATCGGCATGGTGTTCCAGCATTTCAATCTGTTTCCGCATATGGACGTGCTGCGCAACATCACGCTGGCTCCGGTGGATCTGAAGAAAATGACAAAGGCCGAGGCCGAGAAGCGCGGCATGGAGCTGCTCAGGCGCGTCGGTCTGGAGGAGAAGGCGAAGGTCTATCCTCCCCAGCTCTCCGGCGGTCAGAAGCAGCGTGTGGCGATCGCCCGCGCGCTCGCGATGAATCCGGACATTCTGCTCTTCGACGAGCCAACCTCGGCGCTCGACCCGGAGATGGTCGGCGAGGTACTGCAGGTCATGAAGGAGCTCGCCGCGTCCGGCATGACGATGCTGGTCGTCACGCACGAGATCGGCTTCGCGAGGGAGGTAGCCAACCGCGTAATCTTCATGGACGGCGGCTATATCGTCGAGGAGGGAACGCCAGACGAGGTGTTCAACCACCCGAAGGAAGCGCGCACGATCGACTTCCTCAACAAGGTACTATGACCGTTCAGCCCTGTTTCTGTTTCCGGAGACGTGCAGAACGCACATCAGCCATGGCAAAGGCTTCGTCAGCAGCGAGAGCTTTCAAAGAAAGCGGCTGTGACGCGAAGCAAGTCCTATCAAAATGGAATGGATGAACAGGAAAGGAGAGCTCCATGAAGAAAATAGTCACAATCAGCCGTGAATTCGGCGCGGGCGGCGGCACGATCGGCTACCGTCTCGCCGAGGAAACCGGTCTGGAATATTACGACAAGGAACTGATCCTGATGCGGGCCGGCAAGGGTAACGTAGACCTCTACAGCCTGATCAAGTGGGACGAGAGCGTTCCGATCAACTTCGGCTTCACGCAGAGTTTGTTCGACTTCTACAACCGGCCTCTGAGCGAACGCATCTTCCAGGCGCAAAAAGAGACGATCCAGCAGGTCGGCGAGAAGGGAAACTGCATCATCGTGGGTCGCAACGCCAACACGATCCTGAAAGAGTACGACAAGACCCTGCATGTCTTCATCCACGCGGGCATCGATTTCCGCCTTGCGCGCATGAAAAAAGAAATGCCGGATCAGACAGACCAGCAGATCCTCGACCGCATCCGCCGGGTAGACAAGCAGCGCAAAAAATACTGCACCTACCACACGCACACGGAGTTCGGCGACTCCAGATACTACGACGTGTGCCTCGACTCCTCGCGTTTCGGCCTCGACCGCTGCGTGGAGATCCTGAAGGAAATGATTCTTGAATAGTAAAAATGCCCCACATTCTGTATGCGGCCCATCGAATAAGTATTCGACAGCGCCTCTCCGGAATGCGGGGCATTTCTCATCTCGCAGTCATTTATCTCCTACGCTCTCACCGTTCACCCTTTTCAGCTGTTTTCCCTCAAATGTTCCTCAATCTGTGACAGAATATATTTAGCAGTTTCTATCTGCTCTTCTGCTTTTTCCTTAGATGCCACATAGAAATCGTCATAATCACTTTTCTCCCGGAGCTGTTTCAATGTTCCTAACCGTCGGCCAACATCTTTGGGAAAAACGTCCTTCGCAACATACTCCCTGTTAAAATATCCTACCACGTCCTTATGGCGTTTAAAATCGACCTCCCCAAGCGCAAGAACCGCTTTCAGCGCATAAAACGCCGAATAATAGGAACGATTCCGCATCCTTGTAAAATCCTTCTTTTAAACAGTTTTGCGCAACCTGCAAGCTATCCTTCGCTTCCTGCATTCTGTACCCACTCAGTTCTTTTCGCCTATCATCCATGCAGGACAACCCCCTCCCGATTCACATTGTCATAAAACGGCAATGCACCAAGCCAATAGTAAAATTGCTCCTCATTTTTTATGATCACACTTATATCAATTCCATATTCCATCAGAAACTGAAACGCCAGATCAAATATCTGATTTTCCTGTCTCTCAATTTCATCATCGGTAAGAGTCGTCAATATCATCACATCGACATCCGAATTTTCGCTGAAATCTCCTCTTGCATAGGAACCATACAATATAATCTTTGTCAGCTTCGTTCCCAATATTTTCTTTATCTGCTGTGAAAACCTGAGAAGTATATTTCGCGTGTTTTCCGGCATCATAATCACCTCTCCTACTGTCTGGCTTCGCAAATAGCGAATACCTCTCCCTACAGGTTATATTATAAATTGTTTTTTCAAAAATGGCAACCGACAGAGTGCTTTCACGCGCAAACAAGACTGCCGCAGGCAACCTTCCAACAATCAGATGGCGTTACCCTGCGGCAGTTCTGGCTTTTCTGTATATATCTAATGTTTCAAATCATTGTTTCTAATGAAGCTGCTGTTTCCGGGCTTTTAATCCTCCAGCCCCTTCTCCTGCTCCGCCTGGATCTCCGGGAACATGGAGAGCATCGGCTTCTCATTCTTGCCGTGAAGCCTGCGGTCCACATAGTTCTTCGTACATCTCATGACAACCGGCGAGAGCACGAGCACGCCGATCAGGTTCGGCACCATCATCAGACCGTTGAATGTATCGGAGATATCCCAGGCGAGCTGCGCCTCCATCACAGAACCCGCGAGCACGATCACCACGAAGATCACGCGGTACACGATCACAGACTTTGTCTTGAACAGGTACTCGCACGCGGTCGCGCCATAATGGCTCCAGCCGAGCACCGTCGAGTACGCGAACAGCAGGATCGCCAGTGTGATGAACCACGCGCCCGGAGCGCCGAAGGTCTCCGAGAACGCCTCGCTGATCAGGGCGTT
>CANQIW010000289.1 GCA_947624055.1 uncultured Lachnospiraceae bacterium | reverse complement strand
TCCTTTGACGGCTCGCTGGACGACCTGGTCTGCCCGCTCTCAGTGGGCGCGGCGGTCCACATCTTTGACGAGGACCTTCGCAGGAGCCTTAGCGATATGGACGAATACCTCTCGGCGCACGAGATCAGCGGCATGACCACCTCCACGCAGTTCGGCATGGAGCTGATCCGCTACAATCCGAAGCTGAAGCTGGATTACCTGATGATGGGCGGAGAAAAGCTGCTGCCCTGCGCGCATGAGGGCTTTGACATCATAAACGGTTACGGGCCCACCGAGTTTACGGTGTGTACCTCTTACTATGTGGTAAAGGGCGGGGAGAAAAACATCCCCATCGGCAGACCGGTGCCGAACACCGCCAGCTTTATCTGCGACCGGTACGGCAATCTGCTGCCGCGCGGCGTGGCGGGCGAGATCTGCCTAAGCGGCGCGCAGATGGCGGAGGGCTACTGGAAGCTGCCGGATATGACGGCGGAGAAGTTCACGGAGATCATGGTCGGGGATACGGCCGTCAAGGTATACAAGACCGGCGATCTCGCGCGGTACAACGAAGACGGGCAGCTGGAATACATCGGAAGGACCGACAGCCAGGTGAAGCTGCGAGGATACCGCATCGAATTTGGCGAGATCGAGAGCCAGGCCATCCTGTATCCGACGATCCGCAAGGCGGTGGCCGCCGTCAAGAACGAGCAGCTGATCCTGTACTATGTGCTGAAGGACGAAAAACCGGAGGCGGAAGAGCTGGAAAAAATGGAGGCCGATCTGCAGGCGCATCTGGCGGAACGGCTGAGCGATTATATGGTGCCCACCCACTTTATGTGCATCGATGAGATCCCGCTGACCCCGGGCGGCAAGGTGGATCACAACGCGCTGCCGGAGCCGGTCGTGGCGGGCAGGCATTATGTGGCGTCGGAGACGCCGTACGAGGCCGCCATCGCGCAGTGCGTTCAGGATGTGCTCGGCATCAGCTATCAGGTGGGAGCGCTGGATAATTTCTACCAGCTGGGCGGCGACTCCATCAAGGCGATGCGCATGGTCAGCATTCTGCGCAAAAAGAATATCCGTCTGCAGATCTCGGACATCACAAAGCAGAACAATGTCCGGCAGATCGCGGCGCTGGCGCAGGAGCGGGAAGAGACGGGCGCCGTCAGCCAGGAGGCCATCAGCGGAAGCATACCGGACAGCGCTATCGTAAGCTTCTTCAAGTATCTTGAGCTGCCGCAGCCCTCGTACTTCACGCAGTCTATGCTGCTGAGGGTAAACGGGCGCGCGGACGCGGAAAAACTGCAGCGGGCGCTGAGGGAGCTGACGCGCCAGCACGATATGCTGCGCGCGGTCGTAAAGGACGGCGGACTGTACATAAGAGACAAAGAGGCCGTGATCCCGCTGGAGGAATACGAGCTGGCGGATAGCCGGCCGGAGGCGATAACGGAACTGTGCACCGATATAAAGAAGGGCATAGATATGGAACGCGCGCTTCTTCGGGCGGCGCTGATCCACAGGGCGGATGAGGAGCTGCTGTTTTTGGCGGCGCATCATCTGATCATAGACGGCGTTTCCTGGCGCGTCCTCCTGCCGGATCTGGAGACGGCTTATCTGCAGCTGCTGGATGGGCGGACGCCGGTTCTGGAAGAAAAGACCAGCAACTACCGCGATTACGCGGAGGCTCTGCAGACGTACAGGAACAGCGAAGCCTTAAAGGCGCAGATCCCCTACTGGGAGAAGGCGCAGGAGGAGCTCGCGCAGACAGAGACCTCCAACCTGAAGGACTACACGCGCAGCTTCGCGATGCTGGAGACCACGCTTGGCAGAGAAGAAACAGCTCTGCTTTTGAACGCGAAGAAAGAAAACATGAACCTGGATATGAACGACGTCCTGCTGGCGGCGGTGGCGAGAGCCTACTGCAGGGAAATGCAGACAGGCGGCGTATCCGTTCAGCTGGAAGGCCACGGGCGCGAGAACGTCGCGCAGGGGCTTACCCTGGATCGGACGGTGGGATGGTTTACTTCCATCTATCCGGTCATCCTGCGCGGCGTCAACGCGGGCGAGGACATCCGCGGGGATCTGATCCGGGTAAAGGAGACGCTGCACAAAGTCCCGGACAGGGGCGCGGGGTACAACGTGCTGCGCTTCATGGAGGGAGAAGAGGCTCTCGGCTGGCCAAAAGAGAAGATCGCAAAGCTCAGCTTTAACTATCTGGGCGAGACGGCGAGAGAGGCAAAAGACGGCGAAGAGAGCCTGTTTGGCGTGGTGACGGACGTCGACACCGGCGCGGTGGGCCTGAAGGAAAACTGCTTCGGTTCGGATATCAATATCAACTGCATGGTGGAGAACGGCCGCTTCAAGCTGTCGGTATCCTACAGCGAAGATTTCTGCGGACAGGGGCAGATGAAGGCCATGATGGACGAGGTGCTCGCGGGGCTTCTGAAGGAGGCGGAATATCTGGATTCTCTGGAGCATACGGTCAGAACCGCGAGCGACTACAAAGAGACGGTGTGGACAGAAGAAGAATTCGAGGCCGCGCAGTCGGATTTTGAGAGCCGCGGCGAAGAGATCCGGCAGATACGTCCGTTCACATCTGATCAGGAGGAGGCGATCAGGGAAAAGACAGAAGAATTAAGAGACGCCCGCTATGAGTTTGTCGGGATCTTTGAGATCGACAGCGTGCCGAAGAAAGCTGCGGTGAGCCGGGTGCTCGCCCGCATGGAGGAAATGTACGACGCGCTTGCGGCGTCGATCGTGTACGAGGACGTGAGCGTTCCGCGCTGCGTGCTCTCGGATCGGACACTGCGCTGCACCTATCTGGACGCATCTGGCGAGGCGGACCCGCTTTCATATGTGAGAAGCCTGCGGGAAGAGCTTTTGCGGGAGAAGGTCGATCTGCAGAGGAATCCGCTGTTCAGGCTGTACTGCGTGAAAAAGGACGAGGGAAGCAGCTATCTGGTGACGGCGGTCGCGCCGATGCTTGGCAGCATCTGCGGTCTGTCCGAATATCTGCTGTC
>CANQIW010000288.1 GCA_947624055.1 uncultured Lachnospiraceae bacterium | reverse complement strand
CTGCTATTTGTCAGGTGACGACTTATGCGTTTCGTCAGATCAGGCGCAATATCGGAAAGACCCTGCTTTCGTTTCTTCTCGCGGTGGTGCTTTTTGCCGGTACGGGCGTTTTTATACTGGCGATGCATACCTATCAGGACGCCTTTTATGAAACGGACGTTACGGCGCGCCTTACGGGATTTTCCTCCGATTCGATTGCCGCATTGTCCGAATCCGATCTGACAAGGGATCTGTATTATTACGGGAAGTTCAGCGTTCGCGCGGGCAGTGCGGAAATCATAAGTCCGCTGACGTTCACGAATGATCTGGAGCGCTGTCTGGGAGTCGGACACAGGATCACATACGCCGATGGCTGCGGCGCTACTGTCTTTGACAGTGACAAAGCCGTATGTCTGTTGGGGCAAACCGCAGCCGGGATGCTGGGTGTTCAGGCCGGTGATGAGGTCCGGCTTTTGACCGACGACCTGTATTCCTTTCTGCGCCAGCTGTACGAGGAAGAATCTGCGTTTGCAGAGGCGGTGACCCGCGCGGGAAGGCTGTATCAGGTGGCGGGTATTGTAGAATCAGCGGATGAGGATATAAATACCGGAATCTTTGCCCCGGCGAACAGCGCGGCGGAGGCTTTATACGGACAACCGTTTCCGATTGGATACTGTGAATGTATCCTGACGGATAATGGGAGGATCCATGAACTGAATGTCCTGCTGGATGAGCAGAAGAATCAGCAGCTGAAGTACGCGCCGACCGCATCCTTCTACGTGGATACGGCGGCGCTTGAAAACATTCGCAGGATCCGCGACTTCCTGGATTCCCTGTTTCCTGTCGTTGTGGCCGCTACGGTTCTGCTTGCGCTGATCGGTTCCGCTCTGGTGATCGCGCAGTCGGCAACGGAAGCTGCCTGCATGCGGATTCTCGGGACAGGAAGAAAACGCGCCCGCTGTATGCTGGTATCCGGGCATCTCGTGCTGTGCCTGATCGGGATGGCATTTGTGGCGGGTCTTCTTTTCTTTTGTGCGCCTGTGCCGTTTGCAAAGAGTACCCGCTTGTTCGCCTTTTGCTGGACTTTGTATCTGGCGGGTTTTGTCGGCGGAGCGGTTCTGGCGTCCGTGTAGATTACCGGGCACAGAATATTGGAACTTCTGCAGCTGAAAGAATAAGAGTAAATAAGTGTATCTGAAATCCGAAATGAGAGGAGGATGCGTCATGTCGGCATTGGTATTAAAAAACGTGAGCTACAGCTATAAGAATGCACCGAAAGCTGCTGTCTCTGGAATTTCCTGCCTGTTTGAGGAGGGGAAGGTTTATTCGATCACAGGGCCTTCCGGTTCCGGGAAGTCGACTTTCCTTTCGCTGCTCGCGGGAATGGATCTTCCGACGAAGGGCGAGATCCTTCTCGACGGAGAAAATATTGCGGGGCTTGACCTTGACCGCTATCGCCGCGAGAGTATTTCCATGATCTTTCAGGCTTTCCATCTTTTTCCGCTGCTCACGGTCGTGGAGAATGTCTGTTTCCCTATGGAGCTGTGCGGAGTGAGCCCGAAGGATGCGAGAAAAAGGGCGGAGGTTCTGCTGGAGGGCGTCGGTATCGCAAAGGAAAAGAGAAATCGATTCCCGTCAAAGCTGTCAGGTGGCGAACGACAGCGGGTAGCGATCGCGCGAAGCCTTGCTTCAAACGCGAAGATCATTCTGGCAGATGAGCCGACCGGAAATCTTGACTACGCAAACACACAGAACATTATCGAGATTCTGGGTGATCTTGCGCATAACAAAGGATATTGTGTCATCATCGTGACTCACGACAGCGAAGTCGCTGAAGCTGCCGACGTGGCGTTTCGGATGAGAGACGGAGTATTGCAGACAGAATGGAGAGAAAAGAAAAATGGGTGAGCAGTCCCCGTTCCAGTCCGCGCTGGCGGATTTTACTTATGATGTGGCGAGCGGCGGCGCGATCCGTCACCTGACGGATCTTGGATATACGGCGAGGCAGATCTCGGAAACGCTTTCCTATCCGACGCCGATGAAGCGGATACAGGAACAGATGTGGAAGAGGCTGCTGGAGACTGAGACGATACTTGCGCAGGAGCCGGGGAGCCCGAGAGAGACCTCTAAATTCGTTCGGGAATATGATAAATATGGAAGGACGAGCTTTCGCATGGTCTCCGAAGCTGTCTCGCAGGAGAGCAGAGTCTGTGTCACAGAAATCACAGTGCCTGCTTTGGAAAAGGAACGGCTTTGCGGCCTCCTTCGGAGCAGGCTTGCTGAGAACGACGCAAAGGATTCCTATGCCGCCTGTGATTTCGGCTTGCTGGCGACTGACGAGCCGGAAAAATACCGCGAAGTGCTCGCCGCGCTGGATGAGAGCAGCCGGGATTATATAGAAGGACTTCCGTGGGAGCGAAAAATAGTCTATCATAGGTTGAACGAGCGGATGCAGGAGATCGTGTTCCGCTTGCTGGAAAACAGTCTGTGGCGGGGAGACTGCTATTTTCTTACCAACGGGGAGCGGGTTCATCTCATCTAGCTTCGAAGACAGCTTCACAATAGATGAAAGGCTGAATTTATGATACTCAGAATCAAGGAATTGAAACTGCGTCCGGACCATACGGAGCAGGAGCTTACAAACGAAATACAGAAGATCCTGCGGCTGCGCGGGGAAACGCCGGAATACGAGATTGTGCGGCGCTCGATCGACGCGCGGAAAAAGCCCGAGCTGTACTATGTTTACACAGTAGACGTCACGGCAGCGAATCCACGCGCGCTGCTGAAGCGGATCCATAGCAACAAGGTTACGCTTACGGAAAAGCGGGAATATGCATTTCCCTATGATAAAAAGCGAATGTCAAGTTCGGCAGGCGCGGAGGGGCGAACGGACAGCGGAACATTCCCGCCTGTCGTGGTCGGCAGCGGTCCCGCCGGCCTGTTCTGTGCGCTGATGCTCGCGCGGGCAGGGCTTTGCCCATCGTGCTGGAGCGCGGGGAAACCGTCGAGGAACGTGTGCGCACGGTGAACC
>CANQIW010000287.1 GCA_947624055.1 uncultured Lachnospiraceae bacterium | reverse complement strand
TCCTTCACAATAGAGGCCGGCCGCTCCACGACCTCGCCCGCCGCAATTTTATCGATCGTCTCCTGACTTAAAAGGGTGATCTCATTCATAGTTCTTCTCCACTTTCTCCTGTGATCATAAAGAAACCGCAATCCCGGATATTGCGGAACCGCGGTTTGTCTACGGTTTTTCTATAACTTTAATAGTTCATCTTTTAGCGCTGGCAAATCTGACTCAATAATTTCCCATATCAGTTTTAAATTAACGCCTTCATAATCATGCACAATACGATTACGCAGACCATATACTTGTCGCCATGGTACCTCCGGATGCACCATCTCAAAGTCCTCGTCAATTTTATTTACTTGTTCACCAATCTGGCTTAAATTGAACACACATGCATCTATCAGCATATCGTTATTAGAAAAATTCTCATAGTCAACTGATTTGCAGAAACACTCAATTCGCTCGATCAGCAATAATATTTTCTCTACAATTAAGTCATTCCGCATATATTTGTACCCCTGTTTTTTTTATCTCCCTATCAATCATAGAGTCATTTTCAATATGGGAAACATCAAACAGATCAATTTCCTTTCCCCCCAGCGCATTTCGAACAGCCTCAATCAGACCGACAAAACGAAGTCCTTTCAATCCGCTGTCAACCAAAAGATCAACATCGCTCCTGGTTCTGGCAGTTCCTTTGCAATAAGAACCAAAAAGTACTGCACGTTTCACGCCAAACTTTTGAAAAACAGGAGCTAAATTCATTCTAATTTCATCCACGGAAAGAATTGTCTCTGCCATATAATTTACCAACTTTCCTATCTTCTGTTGAGATTATATTACGTCCTTCGGACGCAATACCCTCCGGGGGATGCGCACGGTTCGATTATGTATTTTGTCTCACTTTGCTCGACAACGAACCGGCGCTGGTATAATCTCTGTCGAGATTATATTACGTCCTTCGGACGCAATACCCTCCTGGGGATGCGCACGGTTCGATTATGTATTTTGTCTCGCTTTGCTCGACAACGAACCGGCGCTGGTATAATCTCTGTCGAGATTATACCATTTCCATTCCTCGAATTCAACCTTTGTTGTCGCTGCTTCATCTCCACACAAATTTCCCGCCTATCGAATCGTCGATGAAATGGATCTGCTCGCTGCCAATCTCATATTTCTTTACAATCTCGTCAAACTTGTCGCGATTGTGCTCCAGAACCGACGCCGCAATATAATAGTCTCCCGGATAGCCTGCAAGGAGTTTATGTATTTCCCGCTTATTCCACCAGAATCCGTAATCATGGATGGTGGCGGAACCTTTCTTAAAATAATGCCAGATATTGTCCGGATGGTAGCAACCGATCTCCGCGCCCAGCGTATATCGGATGTCCATCTCTGACAGTACATGCCTCTTCGGAGCGGTCATGCAGTATTGCAGGATCCGATCCTCCTCTCCGCCGATCAGAACGACATACGGAGTAGAGGTAATACGAAGGTTTACCTGTGCATTTGCGACGATGATGCATTTGATATCCTGGTACAGCAATTTGCGTCTCAGGAAGCGGTAGTGAAAAAGGATCCCGTCGTCAAAAATCCTGTAACCGCTGCTCAGTTTAAAGAGGAACATCAGTGCGAGCAAATACCACGCTGCGAGTCCGAAAGCCCCGAAAATATCAGCAAGATTTTTGTCTCTGAAGATATGGTAAATGCAGAACGCGCAAAGAAATAATACTGTTCCGAGGATCACCAGTATCCTATCCAGCAAATAAGTATCAAACTTATCAGAGCACAATCTGTTCCTTTCCCTTTTCCCGTTCCCACTCATCCTGACGATCCCCCAACGCGTATCATCGCTTCCGCAAACACACCGGAAGGCTCAGCCCTCCCAGCGGTTTTTCAGTTTATTCTGCAGACGGTAGATCGTGTTCAGCGCGTCGATCGGCGTCAGGTGCGACACGTCGAGCTCCTGAAGCTCCCGCAGCACATCTGCGTCGCTCGTCGTCTCGAACAGCGACATCTGGTCGAGGTCGACCTGGTCGTACTTTTTAGGCTTCGGCTTCTTCCTGCCGGAATCCTCCGAGTCCGACGTCTGCACATGCACCGTGATGTCGGCGTTTGTCAGCTCCTCCGCCAGCTCGTTCGCGCGCGCGATCACGCTGTCCGGCACTCCGGCGAGCTTCGCCACCTGGATCCCGTAACTCTTGTCCGCCCCGCCCTTCACGATCTTGCGCAGGAACACGATGTCGTCGCCCTGCTCCTTGACCGCGATGCAGTAATTGCTGACGCCGGTCAGCTTGCCCTCAAGCTCGGTCAGTTCGTGGTAGTGCGTGGCGAACAGCGTTTTCGCCCCGAGCAGCCTCGTGTCGCTGATATGCTCCACGACCGCCCAGGCAATACTCAGACCATCGAAGGTGCTCGTGCCGCGGCCAATCTCGTCGAGGATCAGCAGACTGTTCTTCGTCGCGTTTCGCAGAATATTCGCCACCTCGGTCATCTCGACCATGAACGTGCTCTGTCCGCTCGCCAGATCATCCGAAGCCCCGACTCTGGTAAAGATGCGGTCCACAAGCCCGATTTTGGCGCTCGACGCGGGGACGAAGCTCCCGATCTGCGCCATCAGCACGATCAGCGCGGTCTGCCGCATGTAGGTGGACTTCCCGGCCATGTTCGGGCCGGTGATGATCGAGATCCGGCTCTTGCCATTGTCCAGATAAGTGTCGTTCGCGATGAACATATCGTTCGGGATCATCTGCTCGACGACCGGATGCCGTCCGTTTTTGATGTCGATGACGCCCTTCTCATTGAGCGTCGGCTTTACGTAATTGTTCCGCTCCGCGACCAGCGCCAGGGACGCGAACACGTCGATCCCAGCCACAGCCTTCGCCGTCTCCTGAATACGCTCGATCTCCTCGGCCACGCGGTTGCGGATCTCTATGTAAAGTCCGTATTCCAGCGAATACAGCTTGTCCTCCGCCCCGAGGATCATATCCTCAAGCTCCTTGAGCTCCGGCGTGATGTAGCGCTC
>CANQIW010000286.1 GCA_947624055.1 uncultured Lachnospiraceae bacterium | reverse complement strand
CCAGAAGTCGGTTTGTACCGGCTTCAAACTCTTCTACTGTCGTCAACTTAAACTCTCCCATTAGTAACCTCCTTGTGTTTTATTTTTTAATGGGTATTACTTTTTTTATTTCATGCCCGCAGGACTCTTCCGTCGTTTCGTCCGGCGCCAGGCGTGGCTGCCGGCGCGAAACGTTCCGCAGTCAGAACTCCTGCAGGATAAATAACAGCATATCGCAGAACATGTTCCATCCGCCGCGCGGTACGCAGCGGACGAAGTAATTCATCAGAATGACAGCTTGGCAATAATCTCATCCATCGCCCTGCGCACCGGCGAATCCTCCGGCAGGCTGACCGTCGGCTTGCCGTCGCAGTCGTACTCGTACACCTGCTCGTCGTGCGGAACGACGCCCAGCAGCGTCAATCCCTGTTTCTCAATCTCCTCCAGCGTGCCCTCGTTGAGCTTCCCGCCCGGCGCCCGATTCACAATCAGACCCATCGTCTTCGGCGTCATATTGCACTCGCGCGTCAGCTCCGCGATCCTCCCGGCTGCCTGTACGCCCCTTCTGGAGCAGTCGCTCACAAGGATGATCGTGTCTACCTTCGGCAGAATGCCTCTGCTGATGTGCTCCATGCCGGCCTCGTTATCGACAAGCATATATTTGTAATTCGGGAGCAGTCTCTGCAGCTGCGACTGGAGCAGGCCGTTCACATAACAGTAACAGCCCTTCCCCTGCGTGCGTCCCATCACGAGCAGATCGAAATCGTCGTCCTCGATCAGGCAGCGCTGGAACATGATCTCCGCGAAATCCGCCTTCGACATCCCAGCAGGAATCTTCTTGTCCTCCTGCTTCCGATTCTCCTCCTGCGCGATCTCCTCGCGGACATCGCCGAGGGTCATCTCAACATCCACGCCGAGCACCTCGTTGAGATTTGAGTTCGCGTCGGCGTCCACCGCCAGGATCGGCGTCTTACCCATCCTGCACATAGCCTGAATCAACATGCCGGAAAGCGTCGTCTTTCCAACTCCGCCCTTTCCGGCAACCGCAATCACGTGCGCCATTGTGTGCCTCCTGAAAATATCGTAAAGAATTTTGTTTCCAAACAGCAGACGTATCAGTTCCGCCAGAGAATATTTTTTCTCTGTCCGAAGCTCAGTCGTCCACGCAGTTGATCTTCACGACTCCGCCTGTCAAATCCGCCATCGCGAGCGTCCCCTCGACGGTCTTCTGCTCTCCCATGACATCCGTGAGCGTGATCTGATCGCCGTGTACCTCGACCTTACTCACATATTCTAATATGACACTGTCCGGAACATTCGTCCGGTATGCCGTTGCAAGGCACATATCGTCCACCTCCAGTATATCCCGCTTCTATTATTTTCAGCGCCAAAACATCAGTTCAACAAAAGCATTTCATTACATCCGGAATTCCAGTTATCCTGTACTTTTCCGTTTTTCAATTCATTGGCCATACTTCCGATTATGAGTTCTCCTTCACCATCGATAACGCGAGGCTCAGATAGAGATTTCCCTTCTGGAACTCGTCGACAGCTTTCTTGATCTGCTCCGCCGCCGCGTTCTTGCCCTCCGTCTGCAGTTTCCCGGCCACCTGGTCGAGTTCCGCCGCGTGGTGTTCATTGTGCTTTAGCATATAATCGAGAAGCGCCGTCATCTTGTCGCCGGATACTTCCGCGCCGTGCGCGTGGGAATGTTCCTCGTGACCATGCCCTGCATGTCCGCAGCCACCGCCGCCGCAATGACTTGCGCAACCCGAAGTCACATCTTCCGGATTCCCGTGGCAATGACCGTGCCCTTCCTCATGAACATGGTCGTGTTCATCCTCGTGTCCGTGCTCATGACTGTGCGGATGCGTGTGCTCGTAGGTATGAGTGTGCGCATGTTCATGCTCGTGCGAATGCGGGCAAAGATTGCCGTTTTCATCCTGAATCAAATGCATGTCCGATCTCCTTTTGCACAAATTGTTTGTTATTTTTTTCACATTTCAAAATGCATTTTCACATTTGGGTGCATTATAACACATTTCGGGATATGCTACAAGGACAGTGTTGTATTTTTTTCGAAACTTTTCATTTTGAAAGAATTTAAGCGCAACGAACCGGGACAGCCCAATCAACAGTCCCGGTTCTCTTTTCTGAATGAATTATATTTCTATCAATTGTTATTCTGCTTCCAAGATACGCCTGCCGGACTTCTCCCCACAGGTTCCAGTCTCTCAGCGACTTTCACTGACTGCTGCCTCCCTTGCTACGAATCCACTCATCGGCTTCCTTTAACCATTCCGCTGATTTCCCTCCTCCGGCAGCCTGCTCAAGGGCATTGTCGTCTAACTCACACTGCCCCCGCTCCAGTTTTTCGCTTCCCTCATAGTTCTTGTTTTCCTTATTTTCCATGTTCTAATCCTTTCTGGCGTTCATAGCCTTGTCTTTCTTTACGCCTTATCATGGATCTCGCTGTGCAGCTCCTGCAGGGACCGTACCTCGCTGTTGCCGTGCTGCTTCACATACCAGATACCCTCCGCCGACGCCATAGCCGCCGCAATGGTAGTGAGATACGGCACCTTCGCCTTGATCGCGGCCTTGCGCAGGTAGCTGTCGTCGTGCACGCTGTCCTTGCCGACCGGGGAGTTCACGATCAGATCGATCTGCCCGTTTGTGATCATATCGGAGATGTTCGGACGCCCCTCGTAGAGCTTCTTCACTTTTTCCGCCGCGATACCCGCCTCGTTGATGAGGTCGCAGGTGTTGCCGGTCGCCACAATCTTAAAGCCGCACTCCGCAAACTTTCTCGCGACGTCGACCACCTCCGCCTTGTCCTTGCGGTTGACGGAGATCAGGACGGTTCCCTCAAGCGGCAGGCGGGACTGCGTCGCCTCCTGCGCCTTGTAATATGCCTCGCCATAGGAACGGGAAAGTCCGAGCACCTCGCCGGTGGAGCGCATCTCCGGCCCGAGGATCGGGTCCACCTCCTGGAACATGTTGAACGGGAACACGGCTTCCTTCACGCCGTAGTTCGGGATC
>CANQIW010000285.1 GCA_947624055.1 uncultured Lachnospiraceae bacterium | reverse complement strand
TCCGGAGCGCCGAGAATCGGTTTTGAAGGCGGACAGATGCCGCTGTACAGACGTCTTCCGAAGAGAGGCTTCACGAATCCGAACGCGAAGGAGATCGAGGCGATCGGCCTTGGCGCTCTGGAGGTATTTGATAATGATACAGAGGTAACGGTCGAGAAGCTGATCGAGGCGGGCATCATCAAGAAGGCAAAGGACGGCGTCAAGCTGCTGAACAAGGGCACGCTGACGAAGAAACTTACCGTGAAAGTAAATGCCTACAGCGAGAGTGCGAAAGCAAAGATCGAAGAGTTAGGTGGAAAAGCAGAGGTGATCTGATATGTTAGAAACGCTGAAAAACGCATTCAGAATCAAGGACATCCGCAAAAAGCTGTTCTTTACGTTCTGTATGATAGTCGTGATCCGGCTGGGATCACAGCTTCCGATCCCGGGAGTGGACAGAAACTATTTCGCGAACTGGTTTGCACAGCAGTCGAGCGATGCGTTTAACTTCTTCTCTGCATTTACCGGCGGTTCCTTCGAGAGAATGTCGATTTTTGCATTGAGCATTACCCCGTACATCACCTCGTCCATCATCATGCAGCTCATGACCATCGCGATCCCCGCGCTGGAGGAGATGCACAGGGACGGTGAAGAGGGACGTAAGAAGATTGCATCTATTACCCGTTATGTGACTGTGGGTCTCGCCCTGATCGAGAGTATCGCGATGACGATCGGTTTCGGCAATTCCGGGCTGATCCCGAACATGAACATCCTGAGCGGATTCACAGTGGTCGCGGCGCTCACGGCAGGAAGCGCGTTCCTGATGTGGCTGGGTGAGCGGATCACGGAGAACGGAGTAGGAAACGGGATCTCCATCGTCCTGATGGTAAATATCCTTTCCAGTATTCCGGCTGATATCACGGGTCTGTTTGAACTGTTTGTCAGGGGTAAGAGCCTGGCGAAGGGCGGCTTTGCTGCCCTGGTCATCATTGCGGTGATCCTGGTCACGATCGTTCTGGTCATCCTGCTTGACGGCGCGCAGAGGAGAATTCCGGTGCAGTACGCCAAGAAGATGCAGGGGCGCAAGATGCTGGGAGGTCAGACGACCTATATCCCGCTCAAGGTCAATACGGCGGGCGTTATTCCGGTAATTTTCGCGTCTTCCCTGATGTCGATCCCGCAGATCATCATGTCCTTCGCGGGCAAGAGCGCGGGAACGGGCGTCGGAGGTACGATCCTCGGGATGCTCAGCCAGAACAACTGGTTCAATCTGAGCCATCCGGTGTATTCGATCGGACTGCTCCTGTATATTGCCCTGATCGTATTCTTCGCGTATTTCTATACCTCGATCACGTTTAACCCGATCGAGGTCGCGGACAACATGAAGAAGCAGGGCGGGTTCATTCCGGGTATCCGGCCGGGCAAGCCGACCACGGATTACCTGAACAAGGTGCTCGGAAATATCGTTATCCTGGGCGCGATCGGTCTGATCATCGTGGTGCTGATCCCGATCTTCTTCAATGGGATGTTCGGCGCGCAGGTTTCCTTCGGCGGAACCTCCATCATCATCATTGTCGGCGTCATCCTGGAGACTCTGCAGCAGATCGAATCCCAGATGCTGGTGCGCAACTACAAGGGATTCCTGACAGATTAAATTGATTTGTACTTTTCCCCCGGCTGTAAAGCGCAGCCGGGGAGAGTGCGTTCAAAGGATCGCGCAGGCGCCGTCGGGCGCGGGCGGTCCGCGCGCTTTTTATAATGAAGGGTGGTACGTATTATGAAGATAATCATGCTTGGAGCGCCGGGAGCGGGCAAGGGCACGCAGGCGAAGATGATCGCGGCGAAATATGAGATCCCGCACATCTCTACGGGAGATATCTTCCGTTCCAATATCAAGAACGGCACGGAGCTCGGGAAAAAGGCGAAGGAATACATGGATCAGGGGCTGCTTGTCCCGGATGAGCTGACGGTGGATCTTGTAACCGACCGGCTTGCGCAGGATGACTGCGGGAGAGGTTACATCCTGGACGGTTTTCCGCGGACGATCCCGCAGGCGGAGGCTCTGACGGCGGCGCTCGCGAAGCGCGGCGAGAAGATGGACTTCGCGGTAAACGTAGATGTCCCGGACGCCAGCATCGTGTCCCGGATGTCCGGGCGGAGGGCGTGCACCGGATGCGGGGCGACATACCATGTCGTTCACAACCCTTCGAAGAAGGGCGATCTGTGCGAGGTGTGCGGCGAGCCGCTGGTGCTCCGCGACGACGATAAGCCGGAGACGGTACAGAAGAGACTGACCGTGTATCATGAGCAGACGCAGCCGCTGATCGAGTATTATGGCGCTCAGGGGATCCTTAGGACCGTGGACGGCACACAGCCCATGGATGACGTATTTGCTGCGATCATTAAAATTCTGGAGGCGTAACACATGTCAGTGACTATCAAATCGAGGCATGAAATCGAGCTGATGCGGGAGGCCGGGAGGCTTCTGGAGATCGTGCACAAGGAGCTTGCGGATGCGATACGGCCCGGCATCTCTACCTATGAGCTGGATAAGATCGGCGAGAAAGTGATAAGAAGTTTCGGCTGCGTGTCCAATACTCTGAATTACAATGGGTTTCCGGCTTCCTTCTGTATTTCCGTGAACGATGAGGTCGCGCACGGGATTCCGAACAAGGGCAGGATCCTGCAGGAGGGCGACATCGTGAGCATCGACACCGGCCTGATTTATCAGGGCATGCATTCCGACGCAGCGAGAACCTACGGCGTGGGGCAGATCACGCCGGAGGCGCAGAAGCTGATCGATGTGACGCGCGAAAGTTTCTTCCGGGGGATAGAGTTCGCGAAGGCGGGACACCGCCTCCATGAGATCTCCAACGCGATCAGTGATTACGCGGAATCGTTCGGCTACGGGGTGGTTCGCGATCTGGTGGGTCACGGGATCGGCCACGAGCTGCACGAGGATCCGCAGATCCCGAATTTCCGGCAGAGGAGCAAGGGTATCCGGCTGGTGTCGGGCATGACGCTGGCGATCGAGCCGATGATCAACGCGGGCCG
>CANQIW010000284.1 GCA_947624055.1 uncultured Lachnospiraceae bacterium | reverse complement strand
GGTAACGATACTGCCGCATGGAAGTACGGAAACGATACCGAAACGAACAGAGAAGAAAGCTGTCATTGCAGTTTAACGATAACGGGAAATGAAAACACTATATAAATGAAGACACTATATAAATGAAGACACTATATATCAGAAATATCCTTCTGGATCTGTGGGAAGAAAGAAAAAAGGCCGCGATTTTCGTGGCTTTTTGTGTGTGCATCGCTGTTTTTCTGGCGCTCCGCCCGGGAACGCCCGCCAATCTCTCCGCCGAGCAGAAGAAGGAACTGGCGGATTATAACGGTCAGATCGAAGAATACGATACGGCGATCAGCGACCTTAAGGCGAGCATCGAGGACAATAAAAAGCAGGTCGATGAGCTAAAAAATTACATTGATAATGCGATCTATATGCAGATTGACCCGCAGAATATCCAGACCGCGGTTGTCCAGTACAGCCTGCAGACCGGCGGGAACGTGGGAAATATCCTGAATTCCTTTATTACCTATATCAATGACGGCGGACTGCGGGAGTCGGTCACCAAGGATGATAAGGACCTGCAGCCGGAATACTGGCGGGATATCATCGGGGCATACCTGAACAGCAACATCATCAACATCACGGTCGTCCACTATGACGCGGAGAAATGCGCCCGCATCATGGAGATCGTAAAGCAGAGGATCCGGGAGCATGTACCGGAGGTGAAGGCGGCGCAGGGCGATTTCACGCTGACCGAGCTGGAGACATCACAGTTCGTGAAGGCGGACGCCGGGATAGTGAACGGCCAGAACGGCCATCGGAACAATCTGAAGAACTATGAGTCCGGACTGGCGGATCTGCGGAACCGGCTGGCCTCCTACCGGACGAATAAGGCCAACTATATCAAGAACAACGAGCCGGACTTTGCCCCCAAGGAGGAAGAGAATCCGGTCATCCGTGTGATTAAATACCTCCTTGTGGGGATCATCATGGGCATTGTGATTGCCTGCGCGGCGGTAGCGCTGCGCTATATCCTGAGCGACCGCCTGCGGTCGGCTGCGGACCTCAGGGACTTCGGACTGAATGTGCTGGGGATCTGCAGGATCAAAAGCGAAGGAAAGAAGAAGGACAAGCCAGCTCTCTCTGATGATGAAGTGGGCTCATCCGAAACGGAAGGATCGGATAGAGTAAAGGCAGCAGACCATGATAAACCTGCTGATGCTGAAAAAGGAACGGAACCTGCAAGAGGCAGTTTGACCTTCCAGCCCGAGCCCGCAAGAGCGGCAATGGACATCAAAGTCCTTTCCGAAGCGCGGAACAGGACGCGGGAGACGAATGCGGTTTTTTTCGACCTGCTGCATGAGGACGAATTCTGTACTCAGGCTGCGACAGCCTATATCGCCGCCCTTTCGGAAGCCGGGATGACGGCTAAATTCGGGGGCCACATCATGGACAGCGCGGAGGAGCTAAAAAAGATGGTCGAGGCCGGCGCTTGTCTGCTGGTGGCAGAGGCCGGTAAGACGACGTATCAGGACTTGAAGCAGCACATCGAACTGTGCGGGCGGTATCAGATCACTGTGCTCGGGTGCGTGGTGATCGAATGAGACGGATCATCGATACCGTATCGGCGCGTGTCAGAGCGCTCCCTCGGGTGAGATCTTTAGGACTGTATTTCGATAAGGCGGCCCGAAACGGCGACCGTACAGGGGAGCAGCTCTTTTTAATAAGCTTTGCGATCTATCAGGCCATGTGCATGTGGGACACGACCATGTTCCCTCTGCCGTTTTGGGCGGAACTTTTGGGAAAGGCGGTCGCACTGGGGATCATCGCGGTTAAGATCCTGCTGTATGACGGATACAGTCCGGTAAAGCTGGTCGGATTTGCTGCCGCAGGCGCATGTACTGCATTTACCGCTTATACGACGAAGTATATTCCGCCATTCGTGTGGGTGGTATATCTTGCGGGCAGCAGGGACGTATCGTTTAGGAAGATCCTTGAAGTATATCTGGTCGTTACCGGCGCAGGGATGCTCATGGCGTATGCGGCGTCGATGATCGGGGTGATCGAGAATCTGCAGTATATTACCGAAAAGCGAGGGATACGGAACTCGTTCGGGATCATCTATCCGACCGACTTTGCGGCGCATGTTTTTTATATGCTCCTGATCGGATTTTATTTAAAGGGAGAAAAGCTGAAAGGCATCCATTATCTTGGAACGGTGATCATAGCGGCGCTGGTCTATCATTTCTGCAATGCCCGGCTGGACAGTGTGAGTATCCTGATGATGACAGTACTGTTCTGGCTAGGGAATGTGATCACCCGATCACGATATAAAGGAGACAGAGTCAAGAAGCTCTGGAAGCAGGGGTGGGCAAAGATCAGCCCATTTATCATGTCGGCCTGTCTGGCAGTGGCACTGGGAGCGACATATGCATACGGCGCAATTGGCGACACGAGCCAAAAGCTGATAGAACTTGACCAGAAGATCTCCGGTGGAAGGCTCCGACAGAGTTGGGAAGGGATCAAGAACTACGGACTGCACTTATTGGGCAGATATGTCCCGATGATCGGGAACGGCGGGACCACAAGACTTCCGGCCAAATATTTTTTTGTGGACTGCTCCTATATCAACCTGCTTCTGCGGGCCGGGATCCTGTTCATGGCAATTATCCTGATCCTGTATGCCATTTCCTGTCGGAAGAACAGCCACGACTTATATTTCCTGTATGCGGTCGCACTGATATCCGTAAACAGCATGATCGCCCACCATCTGGCGGAACCGGCTTATAACCCTTTGCTGCTGGCAGCGTTTACGGGATGTGTCCGTGAGACGGGAGATCGATATAAAATAAGCTACCGATGAGGTGAAGCAAAAATGTACACACGGAGCATGAGCGGATGGTGGAAACATCTGGATTTCCTTATCCTTGATGTGGTCATGCTTGAAATCGCATTACTCATAAGCTACGGGATCCGCCATGACTGGTCCTACCGGGGATTCAGCAACATTTACCAGACATTGGCGCTGCTTTTGGCGATGTCCAGCATCTGTGTCGGGATCTTAAGGGAAAGTTATCATGGGATCCTAA
>CANQIW010000283.1 GCA_947624055.1 uncultured Lachnospiraceae bacterium | reverse complement strand
CTTTCTCGTGGATCCGCGGGAGAAGACCGCGCTGCTGGATCTGTATAAGAACGGTTGGACTGCGGAGCATACAGGGGACAGCTTCACGCTGGATGTGGAATGCTCCTACATAGCGGTGCAGTATCTGCGCTCCATCCGGAAACCGCGCCCGGTCGCGGAAGCGGCTGTGGACGGTGACGGCGCGCATGCGGTCATACTGGATGGGAACTTTGACGAGGATTGGGGCGACTGTCTGGCGCTCACCGAGGTGTTGAATGAGAAGCAGCGGAAGCACCATCAGCTGACGATCAGGCTGAGGGAGACGCATCCGGAGGAAGCCGGTCCGTTTTATCTGGTTTCGGTTATAACGGACTGAGGAGCGGCACAGGGATTGGAATGATATCGGGAGAATCAGTATGAGAGACGGAAAATTAACAATAGGATTGCTGGTCAGCGGCATTATGGACTCGTTCACGGAATCCGTGAGCAAGGGCGTCATGCTCGAAGCACAGAGGCGTGACGTCAATCTTGTCGTGATCTCATGCAAATATCTGGACCGTGATCTGTCCCAGAACGAGGAGATCATGTACGAGTACCAGTACAATACTATGCTGGCCTACGCGTCGAAGGAGAATCTGGACGCGGTTCTCGTCATGGCGGACTGCATCGGCTGCATGACGACGAAGGAACGGATCATTGAGATGCTGAGCCGCTTTCAGGATATGCCCTGCGTGCTGATCGCGTCGAAGATCGAGGGATATATCAATGTATCCTATGATAATTACGAGGGAATCAAGATCGGACTGGAATACTTGCTCCACAAGCTGAAGTGCAGGAAGTTCTGCATGCTGTGCGGACCGGACGGCAATACAGATGCGAGGGAGCGCAGAGATGCGTTCACCTCTGTCCTGACAGAAAATGGAATCCGGCTTGAAGAGCGGAATTTTGTGGAGGGCGGTCTGTCCAGGCAGGAGAAGGAGATCTACGACAAGCTGCTGGATCAGAATCCGGATGCGGAGGCGATTTTCTGCGTGAATGACGATTCCGCGCTCGGGTTGTGTGATGAGCTGAAGAGCAGAGGCCGCATTCCCGGAGAAGATATCTACATCTTCGGTTACGATAATACGATCCCGGCGGCGAAATCGAAACCATCCCTGTCCTCAATCTGGGCCGCTTCCGGAGATCTGGGCGTACAGTCCATGGATCTGCTGCTGGAAGTCCTTACGGGGAAAAACGTGAGCAGCAGGATGCTTCCCACCAGATTTATCAAAAGGGATTCCTTTGGAACACAGACACGAAGTGCGGGAGAGAATAAGGCGGAGTCGATTGATGAAGAACGGATCGATGGGTACTTTAACGATATTTTTTACCGCCTGATCGGCGAGGAGGTCGGGGAGCGCATAGAGCTCATACATGAGGTCTTTGCGTCTCTGCTGAACACTGCGGCGGTGCTCTTCGACGACTGCAGCCTGACGGAAGAGCGCTGTGAGGATATTCTGGGGGCGGTTGACGAGTTCTGCACCGGCGACGCGCTGCAGTATGCGGATGTGGCGAAGCTGACCGATATTTTCTCGCAGCTTTACCATTCTCTCGTGTCGGCGAGACCGGAGCGCGCGGAGGAGATGAAGGCGTACGGTCTGGTGGAGTCCGTGATCGAGAAGCTGATCAGCGCGGTGGACGCGAAATCGATGAATGCGCTGGAGCTTCAGATATCAGACAGTTATTCCACGAAGCTGTTCGTGCGGGACAGCATGCAGTTCGAGACGGGAAATGACGAGAGCTATGCGGCGCTTCTGAGGCGGCTGGACTGGCTGGATATTCAGAATGCGTATGTGTATGTCTTTGACGAGCCGGTGATACGGCATGAGTCGGATCCGTTCTACGCTCCGGAGTACCTGAATCTGAAAGCCGTGCTGAAGGACGGGAAGGCATATGGGATCCCTGCCACGGAGCAGAGGACGAGCTTTGCGGATATTTACAGGAATAATCAGATCGGAGCAGACCGTTATACCATGGTTCTGCTGCCGCTGTTCACCAATGAGACCTTCTACGGAGTTCTGCTGTGCGAGCTGACGGATAAGGTGTTTGACAACGGGGAGTTCCTGGCAAACCAGATGAGTTCGGCCGTCAAGATGATCCGCCTTTTGAATGAGAATGAAAAGATTCAGCGTCAGCTCGAAAAGAGCCTTGTCATCATGCGTGAAAACAACATCATGCTGGACATGCTGTCCAAGTCGGATGGATTGACCGGTATTCTCAACCGGCGCGGTTTCTATACGGAAGCGGAACGCTTTCTGGAGAAGTGCAGGGAAGAGGAGGAAGATGTGATGGTGATCTATGCGGATATGAACCATCTGAAGATCATCAACGACCGGTACGGGCATGAAGAGGGGGATTATTCCATTAAGCTGATCGCCGACTATCTGAAAGAGGGGATCGGTGAAAGAGGGATTGCGGGCAGGATCGGCGGAGATGAGTTCGCCTGTATCCTGAAATGCGGTTTGCAGGAAGCGCAGCCGATTATCAAAGGGATAAATGAGAGATTCGAGAACCATAACCGGCACAGCAGCAAGCCATATAATGTCACGGTCTCTATGGGTTCATTCCTGTCGTCAGGGGAGGAAACGCTGTCGCTCAACGAGATGCTTTCATATGCAGACGAGAAGCTTTATGAGGCGAAAAGCCACCGTCCGAAGACGGTAGAAAAGGTATAAAAAAATATTAAAAAACTTCCAAAAAGCTGTTGACAAACAATGGAAGCTGTGTTAATATTTAAAAGCTGTCGCAAGACAGTGCAGAACCTTGATAACTGAACAGTGAAACAACCTTGAAAATTCTTGAAGAAGTTTTATTTTTAAGGGAACTGACCTTTAAAACAGTAAAAAGGGAAGATAGCGTTGGTGTTATCTGACCGGATCAACATTATATCAGAGAGTTTGATCCTGGCTCAGGATGAACGCTGGCGGCGTGCTTAACACATGCAAGTCGAACGAAGCATATCCGATGAAGTTTTCGGATGGATTTGGATATGACTTAGTGGCGGACGGGTGAGTAACGCGTGGGTAACCTGCCCTGTA
>CANQIW010000282.1 GCA_947624055.1 uncultured Lachnospiraceae bacterium | reverse complement strand
GTGATGTTCTTGCCGTCAACCACGATGGAATCCTCTGTGCTGGAAACCGTGTCAGCCAGAGCGTACTTGCCCTGAGAAGAATCATACTTCAGAAGATGAGCCAGCATCTTCGGGCTGGTAAGATCGTTGATCGCAACTACTTCGTAGCCCTCAGCGTTGAACATCTGTCTGAAAGCGAGACGGCCGATACGTCCAAAACCATTGATTGCAACTTTCACTGCCATAATTACAATTCCTCCTCAAATGTAATATTGTTAAATTTCTGTCGGGGCAGGCATACACTGCGCGCCCTCAACCTATCTGCTATTCTAACCAATTTGTCCCAAAAATTCAAGTGCTAATATGCGCAGATAGAAAAAATTTGTGGACTTTTTGCATCGCATTCGCTATTATGGTGTCTGGATGTGCAAAATGCTGATGAACGGACAGACGTTGCTCCCCTTCGGACATCCGGGTCTGGCACAAAAGAAACGTTCTCATTGACAGGAAAGGAACAAACTCAAATACGATGAATATAAGATATGACAGCCATCTTCACTCCGGTTTCTCAGGCGACTGCGACACGCCCGCCGCACAGATGATCGAGCGCGCGGTCGCTCTCGGTCTCGACGGACTGTGCTTCACGGAGCACGAAGATCCGGATGCCCCTCCGTCTGACTGCGACTTCTCAGTCGACTTTCACCGATATTTCTCTGAGCTGCGGCAACTGCGGGAACAGTACCGCGGCCGGATCCGGGTCGGCATCGGCATGGAATACGGCATCCAGCCGCATCTTCCGGAAGCGTTTGCCAGGCTGTCCCGGGAATACCCGTTCGACCTCATCATCGCCTCTTTGCACAACCTGAACAACATGGATCCTTATTATCCCTCGTATTTTGAGGGGCGCCCGGAGCGCGAGTGCTACGAGGAATTCTTCCGCGTGCAGTACGAAACGCTCAAGCTCTGCGATCCGGCATCCTTTGACACCCTTGGGCATATGGACTACATCGTCCGCTACGGCCCGAACCGCAATAAATACTATTCCTATGAAGCCTACGCGGGCTATATCGACCCGATCCTGCGCCTCCTGATCGAGAACGGCAAATGCCTCGAACTCAACACAGGCGGCCTCAAATACGGCCTCGGCGAGCCGAATCCCTGCGTCGGCATTCTCAGACGCTACCGCGAACTCGGCGGCGAGCTTGTCACGGTCGGCTCCGACGCGCACGAGCCGGAAGCGCTTTGTTACAGCTTCAGCTACGCGGCTGAGCTTTTGCAAACGCTCGGTTTCCGGTATTACACGATATTCGAACAGCGGAACGGACGGCAAATCGCACTGCAGGCGAATTAAAAAGAACTACTTGTTCTTCTTGCTGCTATTCTTCTTGTTGTTGTTCTTCTTGTTATTGTTTTTCTTGTTAGCCTTTTTCTTGTATGCCTCTTTGGAAAGTGTCGGATATTTCATCGGCTTGACGTTGTTCAGGCGGTAGATTTCCCTGGTTGAAGAGACGTTGTGCGTCTGTTTCAGCGTTTTTCCGTTCACAACTGTCTCTGAACCCACCAGAAAATAATCGTAACGCCCCGTTTCCACATCGTCCCAGGTCGTATCCACCAGATACCATTTTCCATCGTCCATCTGCACGTAATTCCACGCGTGATTATTTCCCTCCAGAATGATACACGGGATATCGTTCGCCTTGCAGATGATGTCGAACAGCCAGGCGTATGCTTCGCAGACTCCCTGGTTCGCGTACTTTTTCAGCAGCGGCCCGGTCACCGCGTGATAGTACGCAGGCATTACATCCACCGGATAAGTAGTCAGCTCAATGATATAGTCGTGCGCGGCCTTCACCTTCGCGTATCGCCCTTTGCGCTCCTTCACCACGGCAATCGCCTTCCTGAGATTCTTCTGCGCCTTCTTTATCTCACTTCGTATGCTCGGGTAACGGTCTACAGAATAGATCATCGTCTCGTTCGTGATGAAATCGCCTGTCTTCCTGTCCTCCTCCGTGACCATCTTGCCCGGAAGCTGAGAGATCCAGAAAAGATCGCTGTAATCCAGCAGGAAAGCCCACTGCGGCCGGAACCACTCCAGTTCCACTGCCTCCTCATATGTCATGGGTTTGCGAAGCCGCGCTGTGAACCCGTTCACCTTTTTATAATTCTTCAGCTTTGAATAATTCTTTTCAAGGATTTGGTATATTTCCTTTTCCCTTCCTTTCAGCTGATTGCCGAATTTCCAGCTCTCCGCACGCGCGTCAAGCCTTCCGCCGATTCCAGGAAGCAGCAACAGAAACAATACGGCAAAGATCAGATTTAACAGATTCCGCTTTTTCACAGGCGCATCCCCCTTTGTCCTCAGACAGCCGCCGATTCCTGCGGCAGATCAGTTTCAAAGATTCCTTCAGCTCAGCGCGCTTCCCAGCGCGTTGTACGCCCGAAACGCATCGTCGATATGGTAGAGTTCATTTTCCGGATCATCCGCCCATCCGGCGGTTACCAGTATATATTTGAGTCCGTAAATCTCGGCCGCACTCGCCAGACAATGCCCGGCCTCGTCGGTGTACCCCGTCTTTCCTCCGATGATCTCCCCGCCCGTCACGATCTCGTCCGCCGTAGCCTTGAACAGCGTGCTCCAAAAGGTAAAACCCTCCGGATGGATATCGGTGGGAGCCACAGAATAGCTGTGTGTCGTAAACACATGAAGGAATGTCTCGTTCTGCATCGCGTTCCGCAGAATCTTCGCGATCTCCGTGCAGGTAGAAAACTGCTCCGTATCGTGCAGTCCGGTACAGTTCGTGAAGTGCGTCTGCGACAGCCCGAGGTCTGCCGCCTTCTGATTCATCAGCTCGACAAACGCGCTCTCCGAACCGGCAGCCTGCCTGGCCAGCTCGATACAGCACTCCGCGCCCGAGGGAAGCAGCGCCCCGTAGAACAGGTCACGGATCACCGCCTGTTCTCCCGGCTCAAACCCAGCCCGCGACGCGTCCTCGTCATACAGATCTTCATAAAAATCCTCTTCCATATAGATCGTCGCATCCGGATCCGGAATATGCTCGATCGCCGTCAGCACCGTCAGTATCTTCGT
>CANQIW010000281.1 GCA_947624055.1 uncultured Lachnospiraceae bacterium | reverse complement strand
TGGCTGCAGAGCCCGAAGATCGAGGGTGCATGGCACTCCGCATACGGCTACTGGCACTTCATGTATGCCGACATCGCTGAGTAAGATCGCTTCAGAGATTTAAGCGTTAACTAAGAGAACCGCCGTCCGGCCCGCCCCGCTTTGGGGCGGCCGGGGCGGTTTTTTATACATTTCATGATGAATTATAAACAAACAGTTGCTTTATGAAAGATTAAATGATAATATGGAAAAAGACATTGAAAAAAAGAGGTAGATAATGTTATAATATTGCAACTGGGAAATAGTTGCATAGAATAGAGCAACGGTGGTGATAATGGTAAATGCCGAAGAAGAAAGATTTGCTTGAAAAGCTATGCAGAAAACCAAGTCCTAAAAATTTTACCATGAGAGAACTGGAACTGCTTATGGGGAAATGCGGCTGTCAGAAATTTTCCGGAGGAAGAGGTTCCGGAATCGGCTTTGTGCATGAAGAGACAAAAAGGATTTTACAGTTTGATCAGCCGCATCCGGGAAATGAATTGTATCGATACCAGATTGAAAAGACCAAACAGTTTTTGCGGAACATCGGAGAACTGGATTGATTGAATAAGAGGTGGCGGCATGAATTCAATGTTAGAGTATAAAGGTTATCATGCTACGGTGGAATATGACGCGGAGGAGAACATATTTGTCGGGGAAGTGTTCGGCATTGCGGATTCTCTGAATTTTCACGGGGCGTCGGTTGCGGAATTGAAGGAAATGTTTCAGCAAAGCATTGACAATTATCTGGAGTTGTGTGAGAAGATTGGGAAAAATCCGGATAAAGAATTCAAGGGGACGTTTAATGTCAGGATTCCACCGGAGATGCACCGAAAGGCTGCGCTGGCGGCGGCCAAGCAGAAGATGACGTTGAATCAGTATGTAGTGAAGGCAATTGGGCAATCGTTTGAGGAATAAAACAGAAAGATGGGGGAGAACACAAATGAGCGAAAAGATCAGGGCGCGCCTGAGCGCGCTGCGGGCATTGATGGAGAAAAAGGGGATCGACGCGTATCTGATCCCGACCGATGATTTTCACGCGTCGGAGTACGTCGGCGACTTTTTCAAGTGCAGGGAGTACATAACCGGTTTTACTGGCTCGGCGGGAACCGCGGTCGTGATGCGGGACATGGCAGGACTCTGGACGGACGGGCGCTACTTTATCCAGGCGGAGCAGCAGCTTTCCGGCAGCGGCGTGACGCTGTTTCGGATGGGTGAGCCGGATGTGCCGACTGTACATGAATTTTTGAAGAAAAATTTGACAGGCGGGCAGTGTCTCGGCTTCGACGGGCGGACAGTCAGCGCGAAGGAGGCGGAGCAGCTTCGGCAGAAGCTGGGGCAAAACGGCGTTTCCCTCAACGACGCAGAGGATTTGGTTGGAGAGATCTGGACGGATCGGCCTGCGCTTCCCTGCGAGCCGGTGATCGAGCTGGGCGTAGAGTGGGTCGGGCAAACACGCAGGGAGAAGTGCGCGCAGATTCGGGCGAAGATGAAAGAGAGAAGCGCGGACGTGTTCCTGCTGACTTCGCTTGACGACATCGCGTGGCTGCTCAACATCCGCGGCGCGGACATTCACTGCAACCCGGTCGTGCTCTCCTATCTGGCGATGACGCAGGACGCGATCCTGCTCTTTGCGAACGAGAAGGCGTTCCCGGAGGATGCGCGTCACGCGCTGGAGGCGGACGGCGTGGCGCTGCGGCCGTATGACGCGGTGTATACATATGCGGCAGAGTTAGGGCAGATATCCGGCGACATTTCGGACAGCGATGTCTCTGAAACGGCACACAAGATGAAAGCACTCCTGTGCAGAGCGAAGGTCAACAGCCGCCTGGTCAGCAGCATCCCGGAGGGCGTGGAGATCCTGGATGAGGAGAATCCGACCCTGCTTCCGAAGGCGATTAAGAATCCGACCGAGGTCGCGAATGAGCGTGCCGCGCACGTGAAGGACGGCGTGGCGCTGACGAAGTTCATTTACTGGCTGAAGACGAACGTCGGGAAAATTCCGATGACGGAGCTGAGCGCAGAGGAGAAGCTTTATGAGCTGCGCGCCGCACAGGAGCATTTCATGGGGAACAGTTTCGACCCGATCATCTCTTACGGGGCGCACGCGGCGATCGTCCATTACTCGGCGACACCGGAGACCGACGTGCCGATCGAGCCGAAGGGATTGCTGCTCGCGGACACAGGCGGACAGTATCTGGAAGGCACGACGGACGTCACGCGGACGATCGTCATGGGAGCTCTGACCGATGAGGAGAAGAAGTGTTTCACGGTGGTGCTGCGGGGCATGCTGAGTCTGGCGGATGTGAAGTTTCTTCAGGGCTGCACCGGGCGCAATTTTGATTATATCGCGCGCGAGCCGCTCTGGCGGATGGGGGAGGACTTCAACCACGGGACCGGACACGGCGTCGGCTATTTCCTGAACGTGCATGAGTCCCCGAACGGGTTCCGCTGGAAGCATGTGCCGGAGCGCAACGACGATGTGGCGTTCGAGGATGGCATGATCACCTCCGATGAGCCCGGCTACTATGCGGAAGGGAAATTTGGCATCCGCCACGAAAATCTGATCGTCTGCAAAAAGGCGGAGAAGACGGCGGCTGGGCAGTTCCTGTGTTTTGAGCACCTGACGATGGTGCCGTTCGATCTCGACGGGATCGTGCCGGAGCAGATGACGCAGCGGGAGCGAGGGCTGTTGAATACATACCACGCGAAGGTGTACGAAACGATCGCTCCGCATCTGGAGCCGGAGGAGCGGGAGTGGCTTAAGCGGGCGACGCGGAGAATTTGACAATGAAGAAATTTTCTGTATAATGAAGGACAAGCGGGAAACAGCGGCTTCCCGCTTTTACTGTGGGCAGATCCTGCGGCAATTTGCAGAGAAAAGAATTGACAAAACGGGCGATTTTGCATAGACTTGAAATGCGGCGGTGACGGGAAAACAACAGGACAGTGCAAAGAAAAGATCCTGCCGCAAAAGTTAAGATAAAAGATAAGGCAAATCCTGTATGATGTTTTGCGGGAAGAGTGGAAGAAAAGAGGAAAGCAGATGAA